>JBHPCX010000016.1:0-49762 GCA_042573485.1 Thermodesulfobacteriota bacterium
GGAGAAAGCCAGGAAAGGGCGTTCAGAAGGCGTGAGTTGCTGGAAAGCAAATGGGCTGCCAGGGCGGCAAAGAAAAATAACATTGACCTTATTTCAGAATATGAAAATGAATGGTATGATCTATATGGAGAAAGCCAGGAAAGGGCGTTCAGAAGGCGTGAGTTGCTGGAAAGCAAATGGGATGACCTGGATAATGTAATAAAAAAATGCTGGGTATCCTTTAAAGAATATTATAAAGATTAACTTTGAGCGTTAACGATGATTTTATATTTTGAATCTTGAACCCTTGAACCCTTGGCTCCTTTATTTTCATCTGCCTGTAATATGAGCAATTGATTCTCTGGTTAATAACTTTACGTATCATACAATAAGGACAACAACATGACCCCTGATGAACTGAGAAATATTATTGCATACCTTCGTGAAAGAGTAGATGTTGATTCTGAAAAGACCGAGGGCGGTGTTGTTATAATTTTTAATGCTCCGTCGCTTAATGATATGACAGGTGCCGGACTCAACCTGGAAGGTTCAAAGATGATACTTGAAGCAGGATGGTGGGATGAGATGGTGACAGACATTATCGAAACACCTGATTTCTGTGAATGGGAGGATCCTCCAGAACAGGTTCTTGAATATGCCAAGGATGTTATATCAGACTATCTTCGTAAACGTGTAACATTGAACGGGGAATAAAATGCAGAATTATGAAAAGTATATCAGTATGGCTAAAGAATCAGGCATGGAAAACGCTGTTATCATTACACCCGATGACATTTTCTTTGATATACGGGCAGTTCTTAAATGCAGATGGGGTTGTGAAGACTATTTCAGACAGAGCATTAAGTGCAGCACGCGTGGCACGACCTTTGATGAAAGGAAAGACATGGTAAAATCCTATAAGGATATTCTGCTGCTCCATTCCCATGATGCGAGAGATTTGAGTAAAACTGTGCTTAAGATCGAGAGGGCGGCATTTTTAGACGGGTATTATTTTTCATTCGGCATCCGGTATTGCAGATTATGCAGAGAATGCTCCGTTGACAGGGGAGAGAATTGCGTAACCCCGGACCGGGTAAGACCCTGTGATGAGAGTTTCGGGATTGATGTATATAAAACTGCCGCCAAACAGGGATTACCATGCAATGTGCTGCAAAACATAGACGATGTTCAAAACAGGTATGGTTTTGTGCTTATTGATTAGGAGGAGCACGATATGTCGCTAAAGGATTTAAGTGAATCCCTCAGAAAAATTGCTGATCCGGAAATCGCTGAACACTTCCAGAGATTTTTTAAGACCGGCAAGGGAGAATACGGGGAAGGGGACAAATTTCTTGGAATAAGAGTTCCGGTATTAAGAAAGCATGCCGGAAAATACCGGCATATGAAACTCCCTGAGATTAAGAAACTTATTAAATCGGAATACCATGAAGAGCGTCTTTGCGCGTTATTTCTGCTTGTGGAGAAATATAAAAAAGGTTCTGAAGAGGAAAAGAGAGTCCTATGCAATTTTTATATGAACAGTACAAAATATATAAATAACTGGGACCTTGTTGACAGTTCTGCTCCATACATAGCAGGAGACTATTTTGAAAATAAAGATAAAAAGCCCCTTTATGATTTTGCTGTATCCGGGGATATGTGGAAAAGACGTATTGCAATATTGTCCACATTTCATATGATAAGGAAAAACAGCTTTGATGACGCCCTGAAAATATCTGAAATCCTGGTGAAGGATGAGGAGGACCTTATTCACAAGGCAGTCGGGTGGATGCTCAGGGAGATAGGAAAACGGAATATTGTATCTGAGAAGAAATTTCTGAAAAAATATTACAAAGAGATGCCCCGTACAATGCTCAGGTACGCGATTGAAAAATATCCTGAAGCAGAAAGGCAGAGATACTTAAAAGGTAAAATATAAACAAAGGAGAAACCATGAAAACAAAAATAATATTTCTAACATTGGTAATGGTGCTGGGCATATACTGTTTTTCATCTGCCCAGGATGATTCCGGCCTGGTTGTGGATGAAATACAGATATGTGCTTCTGTTGAAGGCCGTACCCCTCAGGGAACAGCTTTATCCTTCTCTGCCGACATCGAAAGAGTCTATTGTTTTACAAAACTTAAAAACAGCGGAGAAAGCAGCAAGGTTATACACGCCTGGTATTATAAAGATAAAGAAATGGCCAGGGTGGAACTGTCAGTCCGGGCAGCAACATGGCGTACATGGTCCTCAAAGAGAATATTACCTTCCTGGACTGGTGAATGGAGAGTCGATGTATTGTCCCCGGATGGAAATGTCCTTTCCAGTAAGAGCTTTGAGATAAAATAGGAAAGCTCTCATAACTGGTTGTGAGAAAAGGGTCGAAGATTCAGGGTTCGGGTGCTGTAAAGCGGGATACCCTTAACTTATTTACCCTGTTAAATACCTGTAATTAAGACCAGTTCTGTTAAATCCGAACAACGGACTGCGAAGCAGCATTTAACAGGGGGAACTTTATACCATTTTGATTATAGTGCTCCTACGATATTTTCATCACTCAGAAACTCCATTACGCTCTCCTTCTTGCCCACGATGGGCAGCACCAGATGCGATTCAAATTCTTTGTTGCGATATATCTTATGCAGCGTTGTTCTACTGCTTGGAAGATGGGGATGATAATGTATCTGCATCTCCGGATCCCGTGGAGATTCCAAACTCTGTATCTCCAGCTTAATACGGTGTCCCGCCCTGAATACATGCGTCAACTTACCCAGACTGATATTATATTCGTTGATTTCACCGGGGATTACAGGATCAGCGGAAGTGTGCTTGTGATAGGGTGCATAGGGTTTGGATTTGTCCGGGTTAATGGCACGATGAGACGCCTTAAGATAGCCTTTCCCTAATCCTGTCTCACCTCCCCCTGGAGCCACATCACTTAACTTGACAACCCAGTTGGTGTCATCCGTGTCGATGGAAGCATAGAAATTGAAAGCTGCCGGTCCGAGTACGGTTAAATTCTCCGGCATAGGTATGCTGACATATTTGACGGAATCCCTCTTGTTAGACAAATATAAGGGCTGCTGAAGGAAACAATCCGGATGAGGTTGATAACGCTCCGGGGCAAAAGCCAATCCTTCCCATCTGCGCAGATAGCACTTTTCCCATTCGATTCCCTGTATCGGCCATTCCTGCTCCTCGCGCCAGCAGTTGATGCCCTGCATGAATATGCGAACGGGGGGTTCTTCCATGATTCCGGTGTCTAAGCCTTTGAGCCAATGATCATACCAGCGGATAATGAGTTCCGCGTCCTCGCGCCAGGGACGCTCTTCCGGTCCAAATGGTTTGATCATGAGTTTCTTTGGGGATTGAATTCCGGAATATATATCCCAATATCCCCCTGCGCTATGGGCTGCCTTTCCAATGACGTATACAGGAATTTTGATTTTATCGTAAAACGGATAAATCGACCGGTCCTTCCAGAAGGGACCGTCAAAAGGGTTCATCAGGAAATCAAAAACCCAGGAATTTTTATATGGATAGTTCAGCAGGTGATAGATATTGGGGTAATGCTGTATATCGGGATCATTTAATAGTGCCTGTCTCCGATTTTCGAATTCTTCCTCGGGCAGCTCTTTCATCATCAGGGAGGGAGTGTTCTTCGGTGCAAAACCGCTTGTGCCATGCCGACCGTCCCAGATTCCATAATAAAACAAGCTGAGGATGCCGCCGCCGTAAACACCATCGCGATAAAAATCATTCACCAAATGGGAAACGAAAATAGCCTTCAGGTGTGGAGGCTGTTCGATAGCCACCTTAAGTTGAATGCAGCCGTAATAGGAATATCCGATCATGCCTACGTTGCCGTCGCACCAGGGTTGTTTGGCAATCCACTCGACCAGGTCATAACCGTCTCTGCCCTCCTGGGATGACCACATACCTGGGTATTCGCCTTCTGATTTTCCGGTGCCGCGCGCGTCCGCTATGACATGAACATAACCACGGGGAACTATATCCGGGGTATCTCCGGCTTCGATATTACCGTCCCATACAGCGCTCTTCATGAGGGGTTGCGGCGGCAGCAAAAGTTCCTGCAGTTCTTTGCCATACCCGCCCATCGCAAGTAGTGCCGGGAATTTCCCCTTCTCATCCGGACGGTAGACATTAACACATAATCGGGTTCCATCGCGAACGGTCGCATAAACATCTTTTTCCGTTTTTATACCGTACTTAGGTTGACTTATGAGTTGCTGCCATTTATTGCTCATTTTTTCCCCCAGTCTTGGTCATTACTTTTCGACGTTCTTGGTTGTTGAATTGATAAGAATTTGCTTTTTCTCCGAAGGACTATAGGATATACACCATATGAGTCAAGGAAAAAGAGTCTACAACAGGGCGTGTGTCCTATAGGGGATGTTGTTGAATATCGTGACCAATTATTATTTATCAAAACATTGACTTCCTTCTTATGCTACTGATGTTAAGAAATCATCATGAAAATCATTCAACCGTGAGTAAAAAGTCTAATATCGCTTCAAGTCTTAATAAATGTCAGAAGAACAAAAAAATAACAACACGAACTCAATAAGAGTGCTTCTGTAAACCCAAAGCTGATTGAAACCAGGATTGTCATCACCGAACCAAATACAGCACTTACCCCATTAATCCCCCACATCCAGGGGATATGGTTTTCCAGGCCGCTCTCTTTTAACAATCTTATGCCCAGGGGAAAAGGAATCCCCATTAAGAACCCAATGGGAATCAGTATAAGAATTGAGGCTAATACGCGGATAACAAGATCCAGCCCTAACAGCTGTTCAAGGACAACAGGGAGTATAAAAGCATAGCAAAGGACCATGAAGATTATGGACATAGAGGTTATTGCTATAGCTCTACTTGTCTTATCAAGGCCAAACCGGCTGCTCCACAGGCTTCCAACGCCTGCGCTTCCCAAAATAGAACCTAACAATACCGCCAAAGAAAGAACCGGATATCCCAAAAATAGCACAAATCTCTGGATCAAGGGAATTTCAATCAGCATGAATCCCATACCCAGCATGGAAAATAAAACCATGGATCTCAAGCTATCTTTATAGAGAACCTTTCTTTTCAAATAAAGCGAAGGAATTAATATGATTGTCGTCAGCAAAATCATTGACGACCAAAAAACCACAGATACCGGTTTGGGAATCCTTGTCTCAAATTTATAGAAAAACGGACTATTGTCCGTAACCGGGCTGATATCATAACCCCGATCTTTTACCATCTTTAGGAAGTCTTCATAGACTATATTGCCGTCAGAAAGGGCCATAAGCACCGGATTAATGGCTCCTGACTGTCTTATAAATGGGAAATAGGACAAAGCTGGATCCAACCCAAATTCAGGCAAGGCCCTGTACATTTGGAGAGTTTTCGCTGGTTCAAAGGGTGTCTTTTTCAACACATACACTAAATACTCATCAGAACCTGTGATGTAAACCCTGTTCATAGCTGATCCGGTATCGACACCTCTTTTGTTCAAAACGGCCAGTGAAAGAGAAAGCAACCTCAACACTTCCGCGTCGTTGTGTCCGATAACTATCAAACGGCCTTCATCCGTCAGATGATCCAGGTAATCGTTGATAGAGTCCGTAGTAAATATGAAATTCTCCGTTAAGGCATATCCTTCCGGGCTTCGGCTGGTGTTGGTAACCGGCAGGCTTAACATAATAATGTCAAATTTATCTTTTTGACGTTTTAAAAAACTCCTCCCCTCGTCAACTATAATTGTA
Organism: Thermodesulfobacteriota bacterium; assembly: GCA_042573485.1. Taxonomy (GTDB): domain Bacteria; phylum Desulfobacterota; class DSM-4660; order Desulfatiglandales; family HGW-15; genus JAAZBV01. Next base: position 5,754 of record JBHPCX010000016.1, read on the forward strand.
ACATTATCCAGATCTGTGTAAATACCTCCGTTAAACCATGAATACCTGCGTACCATATCGACCAGGTCTTTATTTATCTCGACAGCCTTTATTTGTTGCACTCCTCCCATAAGCATCAGAAGTATATCCCTTCCCCCTCCCGGACCTATGACAAGGGCATTATTTCTTTCTTTCTCCTGCAGGTGAAAAAAAGGGAAATACCCTGGAAAACTGTTTTTTATTTTCTTGATTGCTGTCCCGGGATTTTTCACATCACCACTAAACCTGTACATGGGTGATCCTGCGGTTCCGTCTATGTATATATCCATATGCCCGGGATAATCGCTGAACTCAACTAAATCAGTACGACCGAAAGAACTCCACTTTGTCTCTATTATTTTTCCTTTTAAAGAAGAAAGGGCGTCATGGATCTCTTTTGTCTGGTTTGATCCAATAGGTATATCCAGTCGGAGGACACCGGCTATGTTCAGCGCGAATAAAACAGACAAACCCGAGAAACTGAGAATAGATATGATGAATCCCTTATGGTTTTTTATAGTATCACCCATAGCAAAAAACAAAGCAGCCAGTGAAGCAATTATTCCAAGCGCAAGACTTGTACTGACGCCGCCCAGGACATTAAGCAATGGGATGGTTATGAGAGAACCTGCCGCCGCCCCAATCAAATCCGAGCCATATACCATGGTAACCATGGAAGGAAACATTAGAAAAATTTCTGCCAGGAGCATACCTGCCAGGAAAAAGGGGACGACCAGGACTAAACAATAGAACAGGATAGCTACCTGTATGTTATTGATATATTCAATTCGAATGATAAAAATTACAGATAAAGGAACAGCCAGGGAAAACATAGAGGAAATAAGGCTTAAAGCAATAGACTTGTCGTCCTTATGGGGCGTCTCGGATCTGAAAAAATAAACAAAAATTCCCCCGGCACCAAGTCCGAGCAGGGCCAGAGAAAGAACGACAAACACGTAATGATGGGAAAGCAGTACTGAAAGTATCCGGGTAAGAGTTATCTCAAAAGCTATCACGCAAAGTGAGGTGAGAAAAATCGCACTCAATAAGGCATGAAGTTGTTTTTTTCCGTTAGGAACATTTTCATTCATCAGGGATCCGCTATTTTCCTGAGGCGTTTAAAAGTATACCCTGTCGACTAATAAATGGATTCAGGCAAATATAGATAAATGCCGGGTCATTTTTCCCGGCATCATGTCTAAACACTGTAAATGGATTGAAACTATTCTTCACCTGCAAGTGACGTCAAAGTTGATTGACGCTTTCTTCTCTTTTTAACAACCAGCTTAAAAGCCCTCGGGACATCAGCCATCAATGATTTTGACTGCTCTGCCGCGATATTATAAAACTCTATAATATTATCTTCTATCTTCATAGCGCATTGAATCGCCTCCGACAGGGCGGCATTTTCTGCCAATCCTGTTTCCAGGGAAAAATCCCCTGGATTTAGTGAGAAAGCGAAACATCCCTCAAGGGCATCAGAAATCACGCCGTAATAGGCCCTTTCAACCTGCTTTATATACTTCTCATTCTCCTGGGCAAAAGAAAGAAAAAGGTCCCTATTGTCGGTAAATCTCTCAGCAATGCCTTTATAAAATTCAGCGGAGGTCTTTTCCAGCTCTCTGGCCAGGCTGATAGCTTCAGAACAGGTATTTAGTATATCTGTCATATGAGTTCCTCCATATCAAAACCACCTCTCGACAACAACCTTGCTCTCGGTAAAAAATCGAACAGCATCTCCACCCTGGCCATGGAGCACACCGTAAAAAGAGTCCTTCATGCCGCTGAATGGAAAAAAGGCCATTGGGGCAACAATGCCTATATTTACACCAATATTACCGCACTCAACATTGTATCGGAAATCTCTTGCCAATTTACCGTTGGAAGTAAAAATGGAAGCAGCATTTCCAAAATTGCTGTTGTTGATCATTTTTATGGTTTCGTCAAGGTTCCTGGCCCGCATGATATTGGCAACCGGCCCAAAGATCTCCTCTCTGGCGATAGTCATATCAGGGTTAACTTCCTCAAAAACTGATGCATTCATGAAGCATGTTTCAGGATAATCCCCGATAATATTAAGTTTTCTGCCATCGAGCACAAGTTTGGCACCTTCTTTAATCCCAATATCTATATACTTGTTTACCCTCTCGATTCCATCTACAGATTGCATCGGTCCCATCTGAATGGATTCATCAAGACCATAACCCACCTTGATCTTCGTTGTTGCGTCAAGAAATGCATCCCGAAATTTGCTATAGAAGCTGTCATCATCTCCAACAATCACAAGGTTGGCTCCTGATAAACACCGCTGGCCGGCATTTCCAAAAAAAGAGGTCATGAGCGCAGCAATTGTTGCATCATGATCTGCATCCGGAATAACCACCAGGAAATTTTTTGCACTATTTTGCACTATAGATCGTTTAAGGTGAGTTCCACAGGTCTTATAGATTTCCTTTCCAACTGCAGTTGATCCGACAAAGGTAACTCCCTTTACATCGGGATGGGTCATTAGTGTCTGTGCAGCATCCGCATGGCCGTGTACCAGGTTATATACACCGGGCGGAAATCCTGCCTCATCAATAAATTCGGTAAGCTTCACCTGGCTAATAGGATCTCTTGGTGATGGTTTAACCACAAAGGTATTGCCGGTGGCCAGAGCAAAGGGGGAGAACCAGAGCGGCACCATGAACGGAAAGTTGAAGGGAGCAATATGGGTAAACACACCAAGAGGCTGGTAGATGAGAAATTCGTCAATAGAGGACGCTATGTCTTCAAGGTTTTTGCCCATCATCAAAGATGGAATTCCCGTCGCCACTTCAATCATCTCAATGCCGCGTCGTGTCTCTCCCCTTGATTCATCAATTGTTTTACCATGTTCCACGGTCTGGATCCTGCTGAGTTCCTCAAAATTGTCTTCCAGCAGTTCTTTTAACCTGAAAAGACACCTTACTCTGGCAAGGGGTGTGGTTTGCCTCCATTCGGGAAACGCCTCTTTAGCCGATTCAATCGCCGCGTTAACTTCTTCGTTGGTCGACATAGGAACCCTGGCCAGGACATTCTGAGTGGCCGGGTTGACCACATCCAATACCTCATTTGATTTTGATTTTACCCATTCTCCATCGATGTAGTTTTCCAGTTCCAGCACTTCTTTGATTGGTTCTTCTAGGACTGCCATAACTTTTTCTCCTTTTTATGCAAGATAACAAAACTATAAAATGTGATTAGCCGGTCTCCCTTTAATTGAACATGACCAGCCACCTTTAATCAGGACTTTTCATATGTTATTTTATAAAGCTCAATTATTTCTTCTTTTGTTGCCTGCCTGGGGTTATTACCCGGGCTGCCACTTGCAATAGCAGCATCAGCCATTGCCGGAGCCAGTTCATCGAGTTTTTCTCCATTTATACCAAGCTCCTTTAAAGAAGGTATTTTGACATCTCTAATTAAATTATTTATGGCCATGCCTGCTAAATCGGCTGCTTCTGGATCAGCCAAACCCGTGACGTTTTCCCCCATAGCTTTTGCAATATGAGCATATCTGGCTGGGTTACCCTTTAAGCTGAACTCTGTTACTACGCCCAAAAGTGCCGCGTTAGAAACCCCATGGGGGACATGGAAATAAGCCCCGATCGGTCGTGACATTCCATGCACCAGGGCGACAGAAGAGTTGCTAAAAGAAATGCCTGCCTGAAGGGCCCCCATCATTACCTTTTCTCTTGCCTCCAGGTTATTTCCATCAGACCAGGCTTGTCTCAAATTACCGGATAGCAGTTCGATAGCGGAAAGACAAAAGATATCGCTCATGGGCTGAGCCTTAACCGAAACATAGGCTTCTACAGCATGGGTAAGTGCATCAATCCCTACGGCTGCAGTGAGTTCCTTTGGGCAGGAAAGGGTAAGCAGGGGGTCCACAATTGAAACCTGAGGCAGAAGGAATGGACTTCCAAGTAACATTTTCACATCTGTTTTAGTGTCAGTAATAATGGTGAATATTGTCACTTCACTCCCGGTTCCGGCGGTCGTGGGTATAGTTACGAGAGGAACTCCCTTCCCGGGAATCTGGTTGAGTCCCATGAAGTTTTCAATTGACCCCTTATTGGTCACCATGACCGCAATGGCCTTAGCCGTATCTATTGCGCTGCCGCCTCCAAATGCCAGTACAAATTCACAGTCATTTTCACTGTAGGCCTGGACCCCGTCATTCACAAAATCAACCGTTGGTTCAGTCGTGATCCCATCATATACCGAGAAATCTATACTGCTGTCTGTAAGTGATTTTTTAATCCCTTCCATCAGGCCCAGTTCACTTATTATCTTATCCGTTACAATGAGACCTTTTTTTACACCTAATTTTTTAATCTCATCTCCTACATTTTTCGACGATCCCGACCCTGTAATCAATACAGGAGGAATGAGGAATGTTCTTATTGGTTGCATGATATTTTCCTTTCCTTAAATAGAGTCAATTTTAAAACGTCCGATTTTGGCCAAACTTGAACGTTTTTAAACCACCTTACTAGTCTATAATTACCCCAGGCAACCAGGTTGCCAGCTGAGGAAAAATCCACAGAATAGCGAGGCATAACACCTGAAGCAGAACAAAGGGAATAACAGAGCGGTAAATATCTATCAATTTTACTTCAGGCGGAACAGTACTTTTCATATAGAACAGGGCATATCCAAATGGCGGCGTCAGGAAAGACACCTGCAGGTTGACTGCGACCATTATAATAAACCAGATAGGATCCAGGCCCAGCTCGGTAGAGATGGGCAAAAATATCGGGAAGGTGATATATACGATGGCGATCCAGTCAATGAGAAAACCCATAAAAAAGACAATCAACATCATGATCCCGCACATACCCCACTTCCCCAGGAAGCTGAACTTCCATATGGAATCCGTTACAACATCCCCGCCGCCCAGGCCGAGGAAAACAGAGGTGAATACAGAGGCCCCTATAATAATTGTCATAACCATGCAATTGGTTCTAGTTGCGGACCACAAGCAGTCCAGCAAATTCTTCCTGGTAAAACCCCCGTAGATGATCATAAAAATAAAGGCAAATAAGGCTCCCACACCTGATGCCTCTGTCGGCGTGGCTATCCCTGTCCAGATTGAACCCAGAACCCCGGCGATAAGAATACCCGCGGGAACCAGGTTTACAAGTATATACCGGGTCTTTTGAACTGCAGAAAGGGCGCTTCTTTCTTCCAAGGGCAGGGCCGGTCCCTTTTTCGGATTTAACTTTGTAACAACAACTATGTAGGCAAAGAACAGTACTGATAAAACCATGCCGGGTCCCAGGGCACCTGCAAACAGTTTCCCAACAGATATTCCGGATTGGTCTGCCATCATCACCAGCATAATGCTCGGCGGTATAAGGATACTCAGGGATCCTCCTGCGGCTATAGAACCACAGGATATATCTTTATCATAGTTATACTTCAGCATGACAGGCAGTGCGAGAATCGTCATACTTACAACGCTTGCCCCTATAACACCTGTGCAGGCGGCCTCTAGTGCACACCAGACGATAGATGCCAGTGCAATTGCTCCATTCATCGGTCCAAACATATACATCATGGAGCGAAATATCCGTTCGGAAATACCGGATTTCCCCAGGAAAGTCGCCATTAGAATGAAGTTAATTATAGCAATAAGGATATGATTGGTTGAAGCATCAAAGACTCTGCCTGTAAAAATAAAAAAGGCATCGGGGCCCCACCCGATAAAGGCAAATATCGTCGCCACACCGCCCAGGACAAATGCAATAGGGTGACCCAGCATAAGACCCACAACAATAGCGCCGAACATCAAGACTACGACAAGAACAGGGTGAATCTCAATCATAGAGCTTCCCCTTTAGCCAGAAATATAATTTTCTTAACAATATCTGATATCATTTGAAGAGCGAGCAAGAAAAACCCAACGGGAAGTATGGTTTTGGCCGGGAAAATATAGAAGTTAAAGGCGCTGGGTGTTCGTTCCATCATTGACCAGGAACTGGCGGCAAACCTGGTTCCTTCATATAGAATAACAATTGTGAAAGTCACTAAAAACAGGGAGTAGGTAATAAGATCCAGAACAGCCCTCGTTTTTGGGGAAAACTTCTCATAGAGGATATCCACATTGGCATGGGCCTTGTGTTTCAAGGTATATCCAATTGTAAGGAGAACCGCGCCGCAAAAGAGATAGCTTATTATCTCATGGGTCCATATGGTGGGCTTTCCCAGAAACCTCCTGGTAAATACCTCAAAAAGGGACAATGAAATAATAGCAACAACAAGCCAGCTAAAAATCCTTCCACTCCACTCGGAAATAGCATCAATAATTTTCACAAACATCCTTATTGTTCCCACTGAAGACCTCCGGTTTGGGAAATTACCGTGAATTATATCCCTTTACGGTAGTTTCTCTGGAAATTGCAGCATTTTATGAAAACATACTTCAAAGACTATGTCTTATTTGGGTGTTACGGGATTTTCTATGTATTTTGTGCCAGCTTCCCAGAACTTCTGTGATTCCATCCTTTTCCGGACAGACCTCTCCAGATTTATAACGTCATTATATACTCCCTGTTTTTTGGCAAGGGCTTCCAGTTTAGAATACAGTTCCTCTATCTTTGGAGGTGTACGTCCAAATTCGAATGGATACTGGATCTCTCTCCACTCGGCAAGATCCTTGAAGTATTTAGCTTGAGAAAAGGCGATCTTTGTATAGTCAGGATTTTGTTCCGCGTCCTTAAGCATGTATTCGTAGGCAAGAAAGTGTATCTTATCAAGAGTTTCATCGTCCAGGTGGGTCGTTTTGATGCCTTTTTCGGTAAATTTTCTGGTATATTCACCCGAGCTGTATTCAAAATATGTCCAGGACCACATCATAGTTGCCATGGCAGCTTCCTTGAACATGAATTTAATCCTGTCCGGTAGTTTATCAAAGGCCTTTTTATTGATCATAACACCGCTGACCGGTCCCGGCTGATGCCATCCGGGGAGAACCCAGTATTTTGAGACTTCCTGAAAGCCCATTGACCAGTCACATTCCGGCACAGAGAACTCACCGGCATCTATGGTTCCCCTTGAAAGGGCCATGTATATTTCTGCACCGGGCATAAAAATTGCCGCACCTCCCAGGTCCTTAAGGATCTGGGCCTGTACACGTCCGCACTGCCTCATCTTAACACCATTATAGTCAGAGGCCTTGTAAATGGGCTTGTTGGAGCGCATGCCGGATTCCGGAGCCGTCACAGAATGGGGATACCATACAAGGTCATACTTGCCATAAAGCTCCTGTGCGAGCTCCAGTCCGCCTGCCTGCCAGAACCAGACCATATAATCGCCCGGGGTAAACCAGACAGGCGTGGATGTGATCAGACCGAAAGCACTGTTCTTTCCCTCCCAGTAACTGGGCCAGTCCGTAGCCATTTGAAGGCTCCCTGCTCTTACAGCATCAAATATCTGGGTGGATGACTTTACCAGGGTACCGCCGGGGTAGTATTTAATTTCGAGCGCTCCCTGGGCCATGATGTTCATCATGTCTCCAAAGTACTTGTCACCCCTCCATAGGGTAATGGAGGGTGCCCACATACTTTGATATTTCCACTTGGTTGCGCTCTGAACGGGTGTTGAGGAGTCAACTGTATCTTCCTGGTTTGATTGGCAGGCCGTAAAAACAAAACTGATTACAAGTATAACTCCTACCATAGTCACAAAGACTCTTTTGTTCATTGTTAACACCCCGCTTTTTTATAGATTATAAACGTGTCTTCTATAACTTCGGATTGCATTGATAAGAATTCGTTTTCTCGGAAAGAAGTGTATTTTGACTGCTCCCCTTTGACAGGGGGCATTGGATTTGAGGTATCTATTATATAAGTTTGAACCTGAAAAATAAATCCCATATGAACTCTAAATATGAAAGAAGTCCTTTGTGTTTTTGCTCTGTCTCCAATAGTGATATTAACAGTTAAGTTAGTCTTTAAAGCATCATTATGTCAATTCCTTTATTTATGATCTATGGCTCTATAGTTATATCAAGTGTTGGCGATACGACCTCATGTGAGGTGGCAGATATTTATATGTCTTAGAGATATTAATCTATGAGGGGTGAGAATATAAGCTCAAGAATGGCGCAAAACTTGTATAAGATGAGCATCTATAAAAATAATAGTATCTTTTTTAGGCTTGTAAAAACAATGTAGCGCACACCTGTATTTACATCAGGCGTTAGTATAAATTCAGTTGGAATATTAGTATGTTGTTATGGTGATGTGACCAAATGTGACAGATTTCTTCTGGTTTATGTTTTTTAAAGTCTCTTTTAAAGATTTAAAAAGATGCGTATAGATTAGGAGAATGTCGAAAACCCCTGGGAAAGTCTAAAAAGTGTTAATACCTGTTGAGACTGTTGAAACCTTGAATTGCAGATATATTTTAATATATCACAGGTTTTTAGAAAGTTGTGATACTGGCAAATCTGATTTCTTTAACCGGAACACGATATATTGAAACGTAGTTCATTTTAATGTACTATAGAGATCATTTCTAATCAGTTATTGTATTTGATTAGTATAATTGAATTTGTCATTATTCAAGACTAATACAAGTTATGTTGAGTTTTGAAATCAGATGGCAGGGGATACAGATCATAGTGAGTAGATGACAGGAGATACCATGTCTGGAAAACCAACCTACGAAGATCTGGAGCAGCGTGTTCGGGAACTGGAGCAGGCTGGATCCAAATATATAAAGGCAGAAGAGACCGTCGAATATAAGCGCGAGATGATCCTCGACAGCATGTTGGAGCACGTTATCTATGAGGACACCGATATGCGCATCCGATGGACCAACAAGGCTGCCTGTGAATCAGTAAACATGACACGTGAGGAGTTGGTTGGCAGGCACTGCTATGAGATCTGGCCTGAGCGCATTGAGCCTTGCGAGGACTGCCCTGTTATCGAGGCAATGAAAACCGGACAACCCTCGTCCGTGGAGAAGAACACGCCGGATGGTCGATCATGGTTCATCCGCGGCTATCCAGTGCAAGACACTAAAGGCGAGATCATCGGCGGCATCGAGATCACGCAGGACGTCACCGAAAGCAAATGGGCCGAGAAGGAGCAGAAGAAACTGCAGGTACAATTAGCCAATGCTGTTGAAATGGCCCATCTCGGTCCCTGGGAGTGCGATGTTCCAAATAACATCTTCACATTCAACGACTATTTCTACAAGATCTTTTGTACTACAGCCGACGAAGTCGGCGGTTATACAATGTCAGCAGATGAATACGCCAAGCAATTTCTCCATCCTGATGATCTACACATTGTCGGAGAAGAAATGCGGAAAGCTATCGAAACAACCGACCCAAACTACAGTCGACAAATGGAACATAGAATAATCTATGCCGACGGGACGGTCGGCCATATAACCGTCCGGTTTTTTATCGTAAAGGACTCCGCTGGCCGGACCGTCAAGACCTATGGAGTGAATCAAGACATCACCGAACGCAAGAAGGCAGAAGAGACACTTCGGAATAGCTATTCATTCAGTTCCAGCCTACTTGAACATTCCCCAAACGCAATAATAGTTTTCAATACTGATACCTCGGTAAGGTATGTAAATCCATCATTTGAAAAAATTACCGGGTATACTTCTGAAGAGGTGCTTGGTACAAAAGTGCCATACTCTTGGTGGATTGATGACCCAAAGTACGGTACTATCGAACAAAGGGTGAAACTTGGATTAAAAGGAATTCATCGCAGTGAAAGACACTATAGAAAGAAGAACGGGAAGTATTTCTGGGTTGAGATAAGCGTTATGCCTATATATCATAACGGAGAATTAAGTTATTCGGTATCAACATGGATCGACATTACTGAACAGAAAAAAGCAGAGACAGAAAGAAAAAAACTTGAAACCCAACTCCAACAAGCTCAAAAACTTGAATCCATTGGAGTGTTTGCAGGTGGAATTGCTCACGATTTCAACAATATTCTTGCTTCTATTCTCGGTAATGTTTCCATGGCCAAGGATCAAGCATCTCCCAAAAGTGAAATCTTTGAATTATTGAGCGAAGCTCAAGTGGCCTCAAAAAGGGCTCAATCACTTACCAAGCAATTGCTGACCTTCTCCAAGGGAGGAACACCAGTAAAAGAGATCGCTGTAATTAAAGATATTATCAAGGAATCATCCCTCTTTGTAACACGGGGATCTAAATCCAAGTGTGAATTTTCAATAGCAGAAGATCTCTGGCCTGCGGAAGTGGATACTGGACAGATTAATCAGGTTATAAATAATATTGTAATCAATGCAAACCAGGCTATGCCTGATGGAGGTATTATCGAGATAAAAGCAGAAAATGAGATAATAGATGAAGCAAACGTGTGGAAACTTAAACCTGGTAAATACATAAATATATCTATAAAAGATGAAGGAACAGGTATAGCTGAAAGGCACATTTCAAAGATATTCGATCCCTATTTTAGTACCAAGCAAGCAGGAAGCGGTCTTGGGCTTTCTACAACCTATTCTATCATCAGGCAGCACGATGGACACGTTACAGCGGAATCTCAATTGGGAGTTGCTACAACATTTCAAATTTACCTGCCTGCTTCCGAAAAAGCAGCCCCTGAAAAAGAAGACGTTAAGTTAATAAAAGGTAAGGGCAGGATTTTGGTGATGGATGATGAGGCGTCATTACGGAAAATGGTTGGAAGAATGCTTGAGAAACTGGGTTATGAAGCAGAATTTGCAGAGGACGGAGCTGAAGCTATTGAGATGTATAAAAGAACCAAAGAATCTGAACATCTCTATGACGCTGTTATCCTAGACCTGACTGTTCCTGGCAGAATGGGCGGAAAAGAGGTAATCAACAAATTACTGGAAATAGATCCTGAAGTAAAAGCTATAGTCTCCAGTGGTTATTCCGATGATCCTGTTTTGGCTAATTATGAGGATCACGGTTTTAAGGGTATAATGCCTAAACCATATGAATCATCATCATTGAGCCGCGCGTTGCATGAAGTGCTTAAAAAGTGATTGATAAATTCTTAGGGTGTTAATAACGCCTGATATTTGAAACTCCTTGAAGTGCTTAAAAAGTGTTGGTAATAACGATAAGCATTCACGACTTTCCTTTAGGAAATTAAGTAGGCAGTTTGTGTCCAAAATGTGACCATTTTGTGACCAAATGTGACAAAAATTGTTTTTTAGCTTATTTTTTTATTGTTTATGCAACTCAAACTCAATTAAATCAAATAGTTAAGGGATTCCGGTTAGTTGTCGGAATCCCTTTTTTTCTGCTTTTCAATCAGGTCTTTTGATTCACAAAGCTGATAAGATATTTTATTGCTGGTTCACTGCCGTTATAAACTCATTAAGGCTTTCAACACCATCCACACTGCAGGTGACTGAACCGCTGTCCTCTGGCAGTATTCTGCCTATAAGCCCCATCATCTGTTTCTGTGGGCCGACATCAACATATGTATCGATGCCTTCCCTGATCATATTCAGAATAATATCATACCATTTTACAGGACTTGTTAGCTGGTTTGCCATTATATCTTTTATCTTTTCCGGGTTATCTTCAATGTCTGCTGTTGCGTTAAAAAGCATAGTGGATGTGGGTTTTGAGAATGGTATATCTTCCATATATGCCCTGAACTCTTTAACCGCTCCTTTCATGAGGTCGCAGTGCCAGGCGCCGCTTACTTTCAGTGGAATAGCCCTGCCTTTCGCTTCTTTCACCATTTCAATTGCATATTCCATTGGTTCCTTTACACCGGTAATGACAATCTGCTGTTCCGAATTATGATTGGCAATCGCCAGCAGGCCTTTTTCATTTGCCTTTGTGACGATTTCTTCGACTTTATCATATTCAAGTTTCATAACCGCGGTCATTACCCCCGGGTGTGAAAGAGATTCCCTGTGCATCAGTTCGCCGCGCTTCTTAACAATCCTTAAAGCGTCATATTCCGTGAGTACACCCGTGGAAACAAGGGCCGCGAATTCTCCTAGACTGTGCCCGGCGGATATTTCCGCCTTGATTCCTTTAAGGTTGGCCGCCTTTAAACAGGCCAGGTTGACAGCCGTTATCGCCGGCTGCTGGTTGACCGTGAGAATCAATTCCTCATCAGGGCCTTCAAAGCAGAGTTTTGACATTGGTTTTTCACACACATCATCCAGCTGCTGGAATATTTCTTTACATTCAGGGAATTCATCTGCAAGGTCCCTGCCCATGCCGATTATCTGTGAGTTCTGTCCGGGGAATAAAAAAGCGATTTTATTTTGCATATATTACTCCTTAAACAAAAGCCCATTTATTAAATGGGCTTTTAATGTGATTGAAATTGTCTGAATTAATGGGGGTTGTTGTCAGCCTGGGGGTCTCCCATGGTTTTCCGAACAAGCTGATCAAGGGCAATATCATAATCCCTGGATCCAGGGGTAAGTGATTTATTGTTGGCAAGCTGTTTTAAAATCTTTTCTTCAGCTCTTTCAAATTTCATGTTTATGTTTGAAACCACTTTATTTACTGCTTTGTAGATATCCACATCAGTGCCGTAAACATCGATAATATTAGGATCATTCAGGACCACTTCAAGGATATACTGGGTAATATATAAAGAAATTGGATTCGGGCGGGGAACGATATCGCGGATTGGAGCTATAAAATATTTATAATCAAATTCATTGGTTCTTAACAGTTTTTTAAGGCCTCTCAAAATAAGATCGGAGAGTGCGGCATTGTTGTCAGTTTCAACAATCTCTTCCATGAGCAGTTCCTGGACCAGCACCTTATGTATCTCATCCATTTTGAACTTTAAAAACCTGTCTCTCAGGAGGGCCTGTTTTTTTTCCTGTCTCTCCAGTCTTTTAATTACTTTGTTATGTTCTTTGTCGGTATTTAAATGTTTCATACTCTTACTTTATAAAAGGGGCATAATGCCGTTGATAAAACCTGATTGCATCATTCATCCGATGCCTTTGCGGATTTTTTTGTTTCGGGTTTGGAAGAAGATGCATCGGAACTGCCGCTTTTTGTGTCTTTAGCAGCAGCTGAGTCCCCGGAATCTGTTTTGCCGTCATATCCACCGGATTTTGATTTGTAATCAGTCACATACCAGCCTGATCCCTTCAAATGAAATGTACTATTGGAAATAAGCTTTTTCATTTTGCCATTACATTGTTCACATTTTTTTACTGGTGGATCAGAAATTCTCTGTAAAATTTCAACCTGATTATGACATTTTGTACATTCATATTCGTAAAAAGGCATTACTAAATCACCTCGTCTAATAGATTTTACACAGATACATTTAATGGCCTGTGCATTTTATATGAATCCAGGATGTACTCCATATTGCGTAGAGAACTGTCTTTTAAGATATCAAAAGTGGTTCCGTGAACAAGGTCTTCTTCAATTTCCCTGGATTTACCGGAGATATCATACCTCTGGTAAAAATTACAAAACCTGACAATATGGACAAGCTCGTGAGTAAAAACATATACAAGGAGTGGCAGCAGGGACAGGTTTTTGTCTTTTTGAAGGGCATTTAAAATAAGATGATCCTGAAGGCATATAAAATAAAAATCACGCTTTTTAGTGCTGGAATCAAAACCCTCGACAATTCTTGAGCATTTATTTAATAATGCAAAGGCGAATGATGTTATTTCATCTTCCTCCAGGGATCGAAGGGTTTTAACATCATATTGATGCCTTTTCCATTGCCCGGAAGAAAATTTATAATAGTCACCTATCTTTTCCTCCGCAATTGCAAGAGACTCGCTTAGGATTTCGATATTATCATCTTTAAATGCCAAACAGGTCATCACGAAACTCTCTTGTTATATCTTTACATGGTGAAAATAAACCGGATTTCAAGTTTGTCAACACCTTTTTGACAATTTCTGGTGGCGGTGACTGGATTTGAACCAGTGACCCTACGGATATGAGCCGTATGCTCTGACCATCTGAGCTACACCGCCAGTAAACAAACTAATTTATCCAAAACTTACATTTTGTCAATTAAATAATATTCTGTTGTTATGAAAATTTGGAATTTTGCAGGAGGATATTGCTATAAAATAGTCAGCACTGTCTCCAAATTAGATAGAAAAGGGCTCTAGGGTTCCAGGGGCCAAGGATTTGAGGGGTTCATTTTAGCATATTAGACTGAAGGCTATTAGACTATTAGGTAAGTCTAAAAACATCTGTTGCTAATAGCCTTTAGCCTAAAAGGCTTCAGCCTATAATTTATGTCCTCTGGTAACCTCTGCCTGCTGACTTGTGGTTTTATTTTTACTAGACTCCTCGACTCCTTGAAACCTTGTTTTTCCCATTGCTGTGTTATATTTGACATACTGGTGTGGTATAAATGCTACACATGTATGTAGGAAATATGTAAAGTTATATAAAAGTATGCCTAAATTTACTATATTTTTAGGCATATATATTGCATTTTAAAAATTGTAGTGTCTCTGGGGTGCGCGTTACATTAAAAACGCCTTCTAACTAGGAGGGAAAAGAAAAAATTACCAGTAACGGCACATCCGGTGCAGCCCCGGCCGCAGTTCTCCGGGGTTTTTCTTTGCGGGGAATGGAAAGACCGGGAATATTTTAATATTCCCGGTCTTTCTTTTTTATTACACTATTTTCTTAACTTCGTCTGTAAGAGCGGGAACCACATTAAACAGATCATCAACAATACCGTAATCGGCTTTCTGAAAAATAGGAGCTTCCGGATCTTTGTTAATTGCAACTATATATTTTGATGTTGACATACCTGCAAGGTGCTGAATAGCGCCTGAAATTCCACAGGCTATATACAGTGTAGGTGAAACGACTTTTCCTGTCTGTCCGACCTGATCAGTGTGGCTTCTCCACCCCGCGTCAACTGCCGAACGGGATGCTCCAACTGAGGCGCCTATCACTTCAGCCAGATTTTCCAGCACTTCAAAGCCCTCAGGGCCTTTAACGCCCCGGCCGCCCGAAACTATTTTATCTGCTTCGGTCAGGTCAATCTTTCCGCTTTCATCTTTTGATACGTCGGCAATTTTTGTTTTGATAGCGTTGTCATCGAGTGTAAAGGCCGCGTCGGCTACTTCCGCGGAAAGTGATTCATCAGGTTCGTTTATCGCCATGACATTGGGCCTGGCTGTCGCTGTTTGTGGAAAGCTGTCATCATATGTGACTTTTGCATAAGCTTTTCCGGCGTAAATAGGCCTTGTTGCTACAAGTTTTCCGTCTTCGATTGCAAACTGTGTGCAGTCCTGGGCCATACCTGTGCCCAGTTTGGCTGCCAGGCGAGCGGCAAGATCTTTCCCCTGGGCGGAAGCGCCAAGCAAAAGAATTGACGGGTCATTGGCCTTAACGATTTCTGATATTACAGATACATATGCATCTGTTGTGTATTTTTCAAGTCTTGAATCATCAGCAACCAGGACTTTTGCCGCGCCGTATTGACCAAGCTGCGCCGCTTTATCCTTAATATTTGAACCAAGTAATACCGCTGTTAATTCCTGACCGGAGGCATCAGCAAGTCTCTTCCCTTCACTTACCAGTTCAAATGATATCTTCCTGATATCCCCATCCCTCTGTTCAGCGATGATCATAACTCCTTGAGCCATATTCATATCTCCTTCTTTATTATATCCTGTTTATTATGTAACCAGGTAGTTAGACTAAATAACCTTTGCCTCTTCGCTTAAAAGCCTGGCCAGTTCGGCTGCTTTTTGCTCTGGCGAATCACCTTCAATAATTTTGCCTGCAGACCTCTCAGGAGGCGGTATCAATTCTACAATCTTGAGCTTTCTGGCTTCCGTACCGAATTCAGAGGCATCGAGTCCAAGATCAGCAAGCCCCTTTTCTTCGAGAGGTTTTTTCTTGGCCTTCATAATTCCCGGCAGGGAAGCATATCTGGGTTCATTCAAACCCTTTTGAGTTGTTAACAGGGCAGGTGTGCTTGCCTCAATCACAAGGGTTTCACCTTCAACAGGTCTGCTCGCTTTAACAGTCTTTCCGTCATCCGAGACTTCCAGTTTTGTAATGACTGAAACCTGAGGAATATCAAGGAATTCTGCCAGGGCGGCACCGACAAGTCCGCTGTCGTCATCCACACCCCTTTGACCAGCAAAGATAATATCAAATTCCTGATCCTTGACAGCAGCGGCAAGGGCTTTTGCTATACCAATCGCGTCGCTTCCATCCAGTGCCGGATCAGTTACCAGAATACCTTTATCAGCTCCCATTGCCAGAGCTGTTCTTAATGATTCGGTAACCCTTTTGGGACCCAGCCCGACTACGGTAACTTCACCGCCGAATTTTTCCTTCAGTTTTAAGGCCTCTTCTACCCCAAACTCGTCATAGGGATTCATAACCCATTTGATATCATCTTCAACAATGGATTTCCCATCCGGACTTATCTTGATCTGTGCTTCAGTATCGGGGACCTGTTTAATGCATGCGATAATATTCACTTTAATCCTCCTTTAATTTTCTTCTATAGACAATCTTACATAAGTAACAATTATAAACAGCCTTGTTTGTATTAAAATATGTGGAAAAACAGGCTGTCTTATTCCCAATCTATTTCTATAACACTATCATTTTATTGTTGAAATAAGGATTTTATCACTAACATGGCAGTTATTGGAGTGTCAAGTCATAATACTATCACTGGACTCCAACAAGATGTCATCTGCGGTGTTGCCTTCGGTCGCTTCTCATTGCGGCCTATTTTTTATACGCCTCATTCGGCGCTCCTCGGCGCCTTGCATCTAACACCTTGTTGAAGTCCAGTGATTGTATAAAAACTTTACTGCTGCCAAGAGTATAATAACAAAGTTTGGCTATGTTCCACAGTATTCTATTTGTTTTTGTTCGAAAATGAGTACTTAATATAAAAAGCAGGGCAATGATGCCCTGCTTTTAAAAGACAATAAATGCTAACTGCTATTTTTTCTTTTTAGCAGCTCTTTTAGGGGCGGCTTTCTTTTTCTTCCCGGGTTTTTTCTTAGTCTCTGCCGTATTTATTGCGGCATGAGCCGCGGCAAGACGCGCGATAGGGACTCTGAAAGGTGAACAACTTACATAGTTCATCCCGGTTTTATTACAGAATTCAACTGAAGCGGGGTCTCCGCCCTGTTCTCCGCATATGCCAACTTTGAGGTTCTTATTTGTTGACCGGCCTTTTGATACTCCCATTTCAATAAGCTGGCCGATCCCTTCCTGGTCAATTGTCTGAAAGGGGTCTGCCGGGAGTATATTTTTATCAAGGTATTCATTAAGAAAACCGCCTATATCATCGCGGCTGAACCCGAATCCCATCTGTGTCAGATCATTTGTCCCAAATGAGAAGAACTGTGCCGCTTCGGCCATCTTGTCGGCAAGCAGGCAGGCCCTTGGTATTTCTATCATCGTACCCAGCAGATAGTTGATCTTCCTGACTTTGAATTTCTTGATTACTTCCGAGTAGACCCTTTCAACAATCTCTTTCTGGGCAAGTAATTCATTCATATCACAGGTTACAGGGATCATGATTTCAGGCAGTGCCCTTTTCCTTGCCTTATTTAATTCAACCGCCGCCTCAAGAATGGCCCTGACCTGCATTTCAGTAACTTCAGGATATGTTATGCCGAGTCTTACACCCCGATGCCCCATCATGGGGTTGATTTCATGGAGAAGCTCTCCTCTCTTCTTTACTTCCTTTACACTGATACCAAGGCTTTCCGCGATTTCCTTCTGTTTCACGGAGTCCTGGGGGATGAACTCGTGAAGGGGAGGATCAAGAAGGCGGAAGGTGACGGGAAGTCCATTCATAACTTTCATTGTCGCTTTGACATCACGTTTTACATGTGTAAACAGCTTTTTAAGCGCCTTCTTTCTTTCCTTAAGAGAACTGCTGAGTATCATCTGGCGGAGAAGAAAGAGTGGTTTGTCGCTCTTTTCACCGTAAAACATATGCTCGGTCCTGAAAAGCCCTATACCTTCCGCTCCGAAATCTCTCGCTACCTGGGCGTCCTTGGGAGTATCGGCATTCGCTCTTACACCCATTGAACGGAATTTATCAACAAGCTTCATGAATTTTTTAAAGTGGGGATTTTCAGTGGCGTCCATCATTTTTAACTCGCCTTCATATACATTCCCCCTGGTACCGTTAAGGGTTATGACATCACCCTTTTTATAGGTTTTACCGTCTAAAACTATTTTGCCGGCTGAGGCGTCAACCTGTATCATTCCGGCGCCTACAATGCAGCATTTCCCCCAGCCCCTTGCGACAAGGGCGGCATGACTTGTCATACCGCCGCGGGAGGTAAGTATTCCCTTGGCTGCCCTCATACCGGCAACATCTTCAGGGTTTGTCTCTTCTCTGACAAGTATAACCTTTTTACCATTCGCTTCCCATTCAACAGCTTCATCAGCAGTAAAAACTATCTGCCCGCTTGCACCGCCGGGACCTGCTGGAAGTCCTTTTGCTATCACTTTCGCTGTCTTTTCAGCAGCGGGATCGACAATCGGGTGAAGAAGTTCATCAAGCTGTTCAGGTTTTACTCTCATCACCGCCATTTTTTCGGTAATAAGCTTTTCCTTGAGCATGGCAGTAGCCATATTCAATGCCGCTGTACCCGTACGCTTACCTACCCTGGTCTGCAGCATATAAAGAGTCCCATCCTGTATGGTGAATTCAATATCCTGCATATCACGGTAATGTTTCTCTAATTTACGTTGAAAGCCAAAGAGCTGTTTATAGGGTTTGGGCATTGCCTTCTGGAGAGAATCCAGATGCCTGTTCTGATCATTCTTCGTTTCCTCATTGATTGGATTAGGAGTTCTTGTACCCGCTACAACATCTTCTCCCTGGGCATTTGGCAGCCATTCACCGTAGAACTTGTTTTCTCCCGTAGCGGGATTTCTTGTGAATGCAACTCCGGTGGCGGAAGAATCGCCCATATTGCCGAATACCATGGCCTGCACATTGGTTGCGGTACCCCAGTCATCAGGAATTCCCTCTATCCGTCGGTAGGCGACAGCCCGTTTTCCATTCCAGCTTTTAAAGATAGCACCGATTCCTCCCCAGAGCTGTTTCATGGGATCATCGGGGAAGGATTTTCCGAGAACCTTCTTTATTCTCTTCTTGTATTCCTTGCAGATATATTTAAGGTCATCAACAGTGAGATCAGTATCATTGGAACATCCTTTTTTTTCCTTAAGATTTTCCATGATATCATCAAGCTGAACGCGGATACCTTTATCTTCTTCAGCCTCTATCCCTTCTGCTTTTTCCATGACAACATCCGAGTACATTGTAATAAGTCTTCTGTAGGAATCATAAACAAATCGTTCATTATTTGTTTTTTTGATAAGACCGGGAATGGTTTTGGTACATAATCCGATATTGAGTACGGTTTCCATCATACCCGGCATTGACATGCGGGCACCGGATCTTGAGGAGACAAGAAGAGGATTTTCAGTATCGCCAAATTTCATGCCCATTTCCTGTTCAATAAGCGTTATGGCTTTTTGAACCTCTGCCTTCATCCCGGGAGGAAGCGTGGCATTATTTTTAAAATAGTCGATGCAGCATTCCGTGGTTATTGTAAAACCTGCCGGTACAGGTATTCCTAGGCGGCTCATTTCGGCAAGATTGGCACCCTTGCCGCCGAGTAAATTTTTCATGTCCGCTTTTCCATGAGTCTTTTTTCTTCCAAAGGAATAAACATATTTTGGCATAATAATCTCTCCTGTTTTTCTGTTTTGCGAGTGTGATTGCCCCTGCCGGATAAGACGAAATGATCAAAGGTGTATTCAAGTATTATCCGAGAGAAAAGCAACTGGAAAGGTCACTTAAAAATGTCCACTGAGATATCGCATTCGGTATTATCGCTGGTTCACCAGATGTAATTAGTACTTGATTGATCATTGAAGAAACTGAATCTGTTTTCAACCTCCTATAGTTAATAAAAAATAATATATAATTTTTCAAGAATTAAAGGAAGTTTATTTTTTTTAGCAGTTCGATAGACTGGATGCATTTTTCTTTAATAAATTATCCGATAAGGGTAAACTGATGCCCTATCAATTTTGCCCGGGAGATATAAAAATGAACACATTTGACAGCCAGCTGATATATCTTGATCATAACGCTACGACACCTGTTGATGAAAGCGCGGTTAAGGCTATGAAATTATATATGTCCGGTGAGTTTGGGAACCCTTCAAGCGTCTACAGGCTTGGCGTCAGGGCTAAAAAGGCTGTTGAGAACGCCAGGGAAGAGGTGGCGCTGCTTATTAATTGTAAAAGTGATGAGCTGATCTTTACATCAGGCGGAACTGAATCCAATAATGCCGTACTAAAAGGTGTTGTAGATTTCAAAAACCTGAAGGGAACACACATAATATCAAGCGCCGTTGAACATCCTGCTGTTATAAATCCGCTTTTGTACCTTATGGAGCTCGGTGTTGATACAACTTTTCTGCCGGTTGATTCCTGGGGCATGGTAAATCCGGATGATGTTAGAGGGGCGATAAGGCCTGAAACAATCCTGATATCAGTAATGCTTGCTAACAATGAAACAGGAGTCTTGCAGCCGGTAAAGGAGATTTCAGAGATAGCGAAGAACCGGTCGATTTTAATGCACACTGACGCGGCCCAGGCTGTCGGGAAAATAGTTGTTGATGTGAAAGAGCTGGACGTGGATTTTCTAAGTATTGCCGGACATAAACTCTATGCTCCCAAAGGTGTAGGCGCCTTATATATAAAGAAAAATACCGTTCTAACACCGCTTATACACGGGGCATCCCAGGAATATGGTTTAAGGGCAGGGACGGAAAATGTAATTCTTACGGTTGGTCTTGGCGAGGCATGTGAAATCGCCAGGAAAAGGATGAATGATGATCTAAAGAAAATCAAAGAACTTAGAGACATGTTCCAGGAGATGCTTTTCAACAATATAGACGATCTTGTTTTAAACGGACACCCGGATAAGAGACTTCCCAATACCCTTAATGTTTCCATTCCCGGAATTGACGGCGGTCATCTTCTTGAAAACCTGGATAATATTGCCGCATCCACCGGTGCTGCCTGTCACGACAGGGATGTAACACTGTCCCATGTATTATCTGCCATGGGAGTGAGTCCGGATGTGGGAATGGGAACCCTGCGGCTGACCCTGGGAAGGCATAATGATAAGAAACAGATAGAGGCGGCGGCAGGGCAGATTATTGAAGTCGCGAATAAGATGAAAACCAGCAGCTGAAATCTTTCAGCCGTCAACAGCCAGCTGTTAGCTAAAATCTTTATAAATATAAACCGCGGTGGAAGCTTCAATTAACTGGGCAAGGTGCGCCGTGCCCCTACGGTGGTGACATGTCAGTAAAAATATTGATTATTCAAATATAAATAATGAAAACAAAATGCCAAACACGCCTTCACGCAACCGGAGACGTTCCATTAGACTGAAAAATTATGATTATTCCACTCCCGGTCTTTATTTTATCACCATATGCACTTGGAAATATTTGCATTTATTTGGAAAAATAAAAAATGACCGTATGATTATAAATGAATTTGGAAATATAGCATTAAAGGAATGGATCCGGACCGGCGATATAAGATCCAATATTAATCTACATGAATTTATCATAATGCCGAACCATTTTCATGGTATCATTGAAATCGAAAATCATCACAGAGTAAATTGTAGGGGCACGACGTATCGTGCCCTCTCAACAGCGCAAAATTCACCGGTGATGAAACGTCGAACCCCATCAGTTGAACAATTTGGTAAGTCTTCATCAAATACAATTCCTACTATAATCCGCAGCTATAAGGCATCAGTCACAAAACTGGTCAGGAAATTGGAAAAGAATGTTAATTTTAAAGTCTGGCAAAGGAATTATTATGAGCATGTTATTCGGAATGAAGACTCATATATTAAAATCTCCGAATATATTCTGACTAATGCCTTGAAATGGAGACAGGATAAATATTTTGGGTAACGGAGTAAACGGTGAATTTCATCTTGGGCACGGTGCGCCGTGCCCCTACAGTATGGGCATAGTTGAATAATTTGGCAGGGAAAAGAACACAACATCATTTTTCCGTCTTTTTTGCTTTTGTCTTTTTCCGGGTTTTCTCCATCATTTTATTCTTTATTTCCTTTTCCATTCCCCTGTCCGTAGGGTGATAAAAGACGCTGTTTTTAATCTCTTCCGGCATGTATTTCTGGTCAACCATGGCGTCCGGATAGTTGTGAGGGTAAAGGTAGCCCCTGCTGTAACCAAGCCGTTTCATGAGTTTTGTGGGAGCGTTTCTTATATGAAGGGGAACAGCGAGATGGCCTGAAGTATTTATCTCCTTTTTTACGGCCATTTCCGCCAGGTAAAGCGAGTTGCTTTTCGGCGCGCATGCAAGATAAACAGCCGCCTCGACGAGAGCAAGTTCGGCCTCCGGAGGCCCAACCTTCTCCCAGGCTTCAAAGGCAGAGAGTGCGACCTGCAGTGCCCCCGGATCGGCTAACCCCACGTCTTCAGACGCAAAACGAATCATTCTCCTTGCGATAAAGAGCGGATCTTCCCCTGCTACAAGCATCCTGTACAGCCAGTAGATGGATGCCTGGGGGTCACTTCCCCTGAGACTCTTATGAAAGGCTGAAATTATATTGTAATGCTCTTCACCATCCTTGTCATATGGAAGAGCCTTTTTATCAAGGGCAGCCTCAACTGTTTCAATACTCAATTCTTTGCTGCCGCTGTTATCATCGAAGATATAATAGGCTGATATTTCAAGGTTGTTCAGGGCGGCCCGGGCATCACCCCCTGAAATGTCAATAATATGATCAAGGGCGTCAGGGTGCACATTAATATCATACTCTCCAAGACCATTTATTTCGTCTGAGAGTGCCCTGTTAAGAATTTTTCTAAGGTCTTCCTTTTCGAGGGGTCTGAGAACCATAACCCTTGCCCTTGAAAGCAGTGGCGGTATGACCTCAAAGGAAGGATTCTGGGTCGTGGCGCCAACAAGGATTATGAGTCCGCTTTCAACGTGCGGAAGAAAGGCGTCCTGCTGGGCCTTGTTGAACCTGTGTATCTCATCCACAAAAAGGATCGTTGATTCACCGGTCTCCTCCCTGTTTTTTTTCGCTTCTTCCAGTATCTCCCGAAGGTCCTTTAATCCTGAAGTAACCGCTGAAAACCCCCTGAAGGATTTTTTAGCGTATTTGGCAATTAATCGGGCAAGTGTTGTTTTTCCCGTACCAGGAGGCCCCCAGAATATCACTGAAAATATCCGCCCGGATTCCATGGCCCGTCTAAGAGAGCAGGCAGGGCCCAGAAGGTGTTCCTGCCCGACGATCTGGTCAACACTGTCGGGTCTGATCTTTTCGGCAAGAGGTTTTTCAGGGGATAGCATATTTTCCCATTACCTTTCTGTCATCAATAATTGGGAGACCTTCTTTACTACACGGTTTATTTCTATGGGTTTAGGGATAAAAAGGTCAGGAGTTATTAAAGCATCTTTGTTCCTTTCAATTTTTCCTTTCCGGTTTCCAATGCAAACGGTCAACATATTCGGTTTTAGTATCTTACATTTTTTTAAAAAATTATTCATATCCATTTCAATGCTGTCTGTATCAGTAACTACCAGATCGATTTTATTCTTTTTAATTTTAGCCAGGCCTTCAAGAAAGGATTTTGATGTATCCAGGCGGCATCCCCTGTCAGTTAAAAGATGGGACATCAGTTCCCTTGCCACATCATCATCCTGAATTATAAGTATCCGGCTTTTTTTCAACCTGCCTTTATCTATCTTTTTTTTCTTTATAACTTTTGGGGCGAGGGGAAGAATTATCTGGAATATTATCCCCTCTCCTTTTCCCGTTATTGCTTCAAGTGTCCCGTTATGCCTTTTTATAACAGCCCTGGAATAGGCCAGGCCCAGGTTATTTGTTTTATAGTAGGGATAAAACAGGTCATCCAATGAGTCCTGATCCTTTCCAGTGCTGTTATCCTGGATGTAAACGAAAGAGAAATCCGTGTTTTCTTCAGTGGTTATGTGTATGTCGCCACCCTTGGATAAATTTTTTGTTAAATGTAACAGGATGTGGACAAATGCCTCTTTAAAGTAGTCTGTATTACCTTCTATGAGGGATGATGATCTGAAATAAGTATTAATTCTTATTCCATTCTCCATTTCATTAATGGAATCCAGTGTTGAACTGACAGCGTCTTCAATTACCGTGTTTATATTGAACCTGGTTTTGTTATCCTCATGCCCGGTATCATCAACAATTAAATTCAGCATGCGCGCATGCTTGAGGGTACTCTTTGCTCTCGAGTCAAGATTGGAAACCAGTTGTTTTAACTGTATATCCGGGGAAGTTACATTTTTGTCAATCAGGGCAATCATTTCCCATATGGATGAGGCGGTCTTTTCCTTTTCTTTCTTGAAACCTTCCAATAATTTTTTTACGGTTTCAGCCCTGGTTTCCCTTTTTTTTGCCTCCTGGTCCTTTTCTCTTGCCTCCAGTCTCGTGATGTTAAGGATATAGGACGATCTCCCTTTGTACCTTACACGTTTTGATTCGACACTGCATATAACCGGGTCTCCTGTCTTGTTAATAAAACGGGCATCATACTGGTCTCTTTTGACCTTTTCAGTGTTCCATTTTTTGTGTCTGTTTCTTACATCAATCAGGCTGGAAGGGTGTATGAAGTCAAGGTAAGGCCGGTTAATAACCTCTTCACGATCGTGACCGGTCAACTCCAGAAATGTGTCATTTGCCACGAGTATCGCTTTATCCCATATAAGAACAATCCCGGCCGGTATGCTGTTATGAATAACATTTATATATCTCAGATCTTTTTCAAGGATTGAATTTTCTTTTTTCAGGCCGGTTATTTTCTTTTTATAATCCCGATTTTCTTCCTTGATTTTATTTATTTTTTTTTCCAACTCTTCAATACTTTTCATCTGAAAAAATATCCCTTAAGAAAGAAGTGATTGAAATTACGGGTAAATGAGAAATAGCAGACAAATAATCTTTCAGAACCGGAAATTGGTTCTTGATGATGCTATTAAATTACCGTATCATAATAGTCTTTATATCTACAATAATGTTCATCCAAAAGCCAGAGTTTTTGGATTGCCAATCACCAGAGCGAGGGGTGGACATCACATTAGAGAATCTACCAGAAACAAGTAAGGGGTAAAAGTGTCTGACAATCCATCCTTTGTAAATTTGCATGTGCATACCGAATACAGCCTTCTTGACGGAGCAATACCAATAAAAAAAATGATTAAAAAAGCCGCAGATCTCGGTATGAAGAGTGTCGCCATCACGGACCATGGCAATATTTTCGGGGCTGTGCAGCTATTTACGGAGGCAGCAAAAGCAAATATCAAACCCATAATAGGCTGTGAGATTTATGTGGCACCGGGTGACAGAAGGGACCACGCCCCTTCAAGGGACGGTCAGCCCAATAACTACCACCTTGTGCTTATTGTTATGAACGAGGCAGGTTATAAAAACCTGAGCCGGCTTGTAACAATGGGATATCTTGAAGGATTTTACTACAAGCCCAGGGTAGATATGGAGATTCTCAGGGAATATAATGAAGGATTAATAGCCCTTTCAGCATGCATGAAAGGTATAGTCCCCTACAATATAGGGAAGGGGCGGATGGACCTGGCAAAAGAAAAGGCTCAGGAACTTGAATCAATATTTAACAATGGACGCTTTTACCTGGAGGTGCAGGCCAATGGCATGCCGGAACAGGATGAATTAAACAGGAAACTCAGGGAATTGTCGGGGGAGATTTCCATTCCGCTTGTGGGGACGAATGACTGCCACTACCTCAACAAAGAAGAGTCAGAAGCCCATGATGCCCTGCTTTGTATCCAGACGGGCAGGATAGTAGACGATCCCCAGAGAATGAAGTTCTCAACAAATGAATTTTACTTCAAATCCAGGAAGGAAATGGAGAGAACCTTTACAGACGATTATTCTGACGCCCTGAACAATACACTTGAGATCGCCCAAAAATGCACCTATGAAATGGAATTTGGTAATTACAAGTACCCGGTTTACTACACTGAGGGAAAACGCGACCTTAATGAAATAGTCAGGGATGATGCCAGGAAGGGTCTTGAAAGAAGAATTAAACAGAGAGAAAAAAAAGAAGGAAAACTGAGTGATGAATTAATAAAAGAGTACAATGACCGGCTGGAATATGAACTGGACATAATTACCAAAATGGAATTTTCGGGGTATTTTCTTATCGTAAGTGACTTTATTGAATACGCGAGAAAGGAAGGGATTCCGGTGGGCCCGGGAAGGGGATCGGCGGCAGGTTCTCTTGTAGTCTATTGCCTTGGGATTACGAACCTGGATCCCATAAAATATGACCTGCTCTTTGAAAGGTTCCTTAACCCGGAAAGAATAAGCATGCCTGATATTGATATCGACTTCTGCATGAACGGGCGTGATAATGTAATAAAATATGTATCTGATAAATACGGCCGGGAAAATGTCGGGTACATTATAACCTTCGGTACCATGAAGGCGAGAGGTGTTATAAGGGATGTTGGGAGGGTATTGAATATTCCCTACGGTGATGTTGATAAAATTGCCAAACTGATTCCCGAGGGCCCGAAAGTCACACTTGAAAAGGCCATGAAAGAGGAGCCTGAACTGAAAAACCTTGAGCAGGGCGAGGAGACAGAAAAACAATTATTAAAGGTCGCCCGTTCTCTTGAAGGCATAGCCCGGCACTCTTCAACACATGCCTCAGGCATTGTTATCTCTGATAAACCCCTTGTTGAATACCTTCCACTTATCAAGGGGTCAAATGATGAAATAATAACCCAGTTTACAATGGATCAGGTAGATAAGATAGGCCTGATCAAATTTGACTTCCTGGGCTTGAAAACCCTGACGGTAATCAAACACACCATTGATCTTATTAAGGAATCTACCGGTAATGAAATAGACATAGATAATATCTCTCTTACCGATGAAAAGACCTTCGAATTATGCCAGAAAGGAAGGACAACGGGCGTATTTCAGCTTGAAAGCGGTGGGATGAAAGACCTTTTAAGGCGTTTGAAACCGGAGGATTTTGAAGACCTTGTCGCTCTCGTAGCCCTATACAGGCCCGGCCCCATGGACTGGATTCCCGATTATATTGACGGAAAACACGGAAGAAGATTTCCTGAATACCTTCATCCCAAACTTGAGCCGATTCTTGGAAAGACCCATGGAGTCGCGATATACCAGGAACAGGTAATGCAGATAGTCAGGGACCTTGCAGGCTTTACTATGGGGGAAGCCGATGTTCTCAGAAAGGCAATGGGTAAAAAGAAGGTTGACCTGATCGCGGAGTTGAAGGTGAAGTTCCTCGAAGGCTGCAAAAAGAACGATATTGGGAAAAAGCTGGCTGAAAAAATCTTTTCCTTTATCGAGCCCTTTGCCGGATATGGATTTAACCGGTCCCATGCAGCCTGCTATGCTCTCATAGGATACCAGACGGCATACCTTAAGGCCCATTACCCTGTTCAATTTATGGCGGCCCTTCTTACGAATGATATGGGTAACCAGGACAAGACCATTAAAAATATCGCGGAATGCAGGGAAATGGGAATAGAAATTCTCCCTCCTGATATAAATGAAAGCAGAGCGGATTTTACGGTAGTTGACGAAGCAATACGATTCGGCCTGGCCGCAGTCAAGAATGTGGGAATAAAGGCAGTTGAATCAATCATTGAAATACGCGACAGTGATGGAAAGTTCAAAGACCTGTTTGATTTTTGTGAAAGAATCGAAGGATCAAAGGTCAATAAAAGGGTTCTTGAAGGTCTTATACAGTGCGGAGCCCTTGATTTTACAGGGATTTTCAGATCGAGACTTTTTGCCTCCATTGATGATGTTGTACGAATGTCAGGTGCGAATCATGATCCTAACCAACTGACAATTTTCAGCTCAATGAAAGATGAGAGCAAAGGGATGATGGATCTTTTCCAGTTTCCTGAAATAAATGAATGGAGCGACAGGGAAAAACTCAAAAGAGAAAAGGAGTCTCTGGGTTTCTATATCACCGGTCATCCTTTGAATGAATATGAAAAGGCTGTCCAACGATTCGCGACTACAAGCATACAGGGGATGTCAGAACTGGAAGACAGATCACTGGTTAAAGTGGCCGGTGTAATTACCGATGTAAATATAAAAAGAACCAAAAGAGGAGACAGAATGGCGATCGTAACCCTTGAAGATCAAACAGGATCTTCTGAGGTAGTATTTTTCCCAGATGCCTTTGAAAAAGTTTCTCATCTCTTAAAGGGAGACGATCCACTTTTGGTAACAGGTATTGCTGAACTGAATGATAAAAAGGCAAAGGTAATAGCCAAGGAGGCTGATTCCCTTGAAAATAAAAGACAGCAATCGATAAAGGTAATTGAATTTGAACTTGATGAGAAGAAGGTAACCAGGGAATACCTTGAAGAATTGAGAGATGTTTTTTTTAAATATCCGGGTGAGAGTTCAGTTGAATTTAAAGTGGATGATGGAAATGGCAGAACATTTTATATCTGCGCGAATAATCATTACAGGATATTGCCATGCAATGAGCTAATGTGTGAGATTGAAGAAAGGACAGGATGTAAAATTCCCTGTACTTATCATTAGTATATCTTCTGCAGAGTCTCCTCAGAAGGTTTCCTGGTCAGCATGCTTACAGTAACAATTGCAATGAAGGCCAGAATAAATCCGGGTAGTAATTCATAGAAATATTCTCCCTCTATCTTTATATAGTTTTTAACAACAAAGATTGTAACTGCTCCGACAATCATACCTGAAAGTGCTCCGGTTCTTGTTGTTCCTTTCCAGGTTAGCGAAAGAATTATCAACGGCCCGAAAGCGGCGCCAAACCCTCCCCAGGCATAACCCACCATGGAAAGGATGGTTCCGCCTGAAGAAGAGGTGATAAAATATGCAACCAAAGCAAAACCGACAACGCCGAACCTGCTTATCCAGGCCCTTTGCCGATCATCAAACTTTTTAAAGATCGGGAGGTCTTCCGTAAGTGTTGAGGATAAAACCAGAAGCTGTGAATCTGCTGTTGACATGACAGCCGCCAGCACTCCCGCGAGAATAAAACCTGAAAAAACAGGATGAAACAAGGCGCTTACAAGTGCTAAAAAGATTCTTTCCTTATTTCCATCCGGACCCGAAACACCATTCAACGGGTTTATGGCATTGTATCCAATTCCTAGTATGCCGATTGAAACAGCTAAAAACAGGCATAGAATCATCCAGCTCATTCCAATCCGTTTAGCGGCCGGTACATTTTCAACATTCCTGATACCGATAAACCTCGCGAGTATGTGAGGCTGCCCGAAATAACCAAAACCCCAGGCCATAAGTGACGCCCCTGTAAGCCATGTAGTTTTAAAATTAAATGCCCCGGGATTGATTGATGAGATATCTATACCTGAGCCTGATATCGCGAAAAACGCAAGCAGGGAACAGAATCCAAGAGCGCTCAGCATGAGGAGTCCCTGTATTAAATCTGTCCAGCAAACTGCCATGTAACCGCCCAGAAAGGTATATGAAACGACTACTATTGCCGTTATAATAAGAGAAGTCTTTTCACTGGCTCCAAAGCTGTGGGCAAAGAGTAATGTCCCTCCTTTAAGCCCTGAGGCAACATACAGGGTAAAAAAGACAAGAATCACTACCGTTGATACGGTTTTTATTATCCCCGAAGTATCATCAAAACGATTAGACAGATACGTCGGTAATGTGACAGCATGGAGTTTCTCGCTGTACGCCCTGAGCCTTGGAGCAACAACAGACCAGTTGCCATACGCCCCGAGAGTCAGCCCGAGAGAAATCCAGACGCCCTCCACCAGGCCGGCCGCAAAGACAGCACCTGGTAATCCCAGGAGCAGCCAGCTGCTCATGTCTGAAGCCCCTGCGCTAATGGCCGAAGTCAAAGGACCAAGCCTGCGGCCTCCAATAATGAAATCTTCATTAATTTTAGTTCTGCTCAGGGAGTAATAACCGATTCCCAGCATCAGTAACAGGTAAAGAATGAAAGGTATCACAATATCCATAAAGGGAGTTCCTTATACTTTATAGTGCCGCTTCAGATATTCTATTACAGTGAATTGTCTGCCTAAACTCTTTTCTGTTTATAAATTGTCTTCAATTACGGGGTAAATCCAGCAACACTTTTAAAGCCGGTTTTGGCTGCCTGTTTCTATCATAAAGTAAGGGATAATTTGTTCTTCCCGGAACCGGATAACCATTTTTCCATGACATTCCATCATGAACACCCCAGAAAGTTACCCGATCAATTTTGTCTCTCCTGTTATAAAATATTTTGAATAATTCGGCATATCGGTCAGTGAGTTTCTGTTGTATGCTGTCAGGCAGACCATCGGCATAGGGATCAAGGAATTCTTTAAATTCTTCCAGCTGAAACTGTTCGTGGGTCATTACCTTCCCGATTATCTGACCTTCCTTTGTCAGGGGCAGGACATCGACATCCAGTTCAGTAATCATAACTTTAACGCCCAGTGACGCGTAGGCGTCGATTGCTGCTTCAATATATTCTGTTTTGGGATAATTAAGGCCCCAGTGGCCTTGAATACCCACGCCGTCAATCCGAATACCTTCTTTTTTCAGCATTTTGACAAGCCGGACAATGCCATCTCTCTTTGCGGGCCGCCAGGCGTTAAAATCATTGTAATATAATTCCGTGTTTGGAGCGAATTCACTGGCAAACTTGAAGGCCAGTTTTACCAGATCATCCCCATTTCCTATGCCGGTGACCCATGTTGTAGGCCTGTAGGATCCGTCATTGTTAATTACCTCATTTACAACGTCCCACGCGTCAATCCTGCCGGCATATCTTCCTGCCACTGTTTTAATATGATCGCGCATATGTCTGACCAGGGCTTCGCGGGTTTTCTGGTTGCCGTTCTCATCAAGAAAAAACCAGTCCGGTGTTTGATTATGCCATATTAAAGTATGCCCTACTATGAACATGTTGTTTTTTTCAGCAAATTCGACGAATTCATCTGCCGGTGTAAAGTTATATACTCCGGGATACGGATTTACCGGTCCTGCTTTCAGGACATTTTCCGAAGTGACAGTATTAAATTGTTGAATAACGATATCCCGGGAGATTTTATCTTTCCCGGAAACAACAGCAGGATTAACAGCACTCCCGATCATAAAGGCGTTTTGGTATGCTTCTTTTAAAGTTGACGTTTCTGAAGAATCAGCGTGTGTACAGTTTGCAAAGAGAAAAAATATACAAAAAAGTATAATCTGTTTCGACATGGGATAAAATCCTTATCATTGTGCTGGTTTAATTAAAGATGAAATGCTTTTAATAATTTTTACAGCGTTATTTCTTGCTGCCTGCTGCCAGGTTATCAGTATCAGTAAAAATCACCTGCCCTTTTTTGCTTTTCCGAATGATGTCCGTGACCATCCGTTGGGCCTCTTCCTCTGTAAGTGAATCTTTGAAGCCGGGCATGGCCATTCCGAAAAATACTCCTTTCATGATGACCTTCACCATTTTTTTATCTGTAGTACTCTGTTGCCAGCCCTGGTCTGTAAAGTCTTCACCCTTGAGTTTTTCCCCGTCCGCGTTAACGGCCGAACCATCCGACCCGTGACATCTGACACAGTTATCCTGGTAGAATTTTTTCAAATCTTTACCTATAGGATCCTGTGCCAGAACCGGGGCAAAACAAACACTAAAACCAATCCCTGATATTAGTGTCATTAAAACAGCTCTTTTTCCTGTACAGAGACATCCAATAATATATTTCGCCTGCCTTAAGATGTCCCGGACAATCTTTCTTTGCATTTTTCACCTCCGTTCATTTTCCCGTCACTTATCCTGTAAAAGATGTTTTAGTTTAGATGACCGCGTAAATAATGAAGCATCCAAATAAAATACCAAAAAATCCCATTATCCTTTTACATGTTTGTGATAATTCGACAGTCCATTCAATCATTTTAATAAATCTTTTTCTGCCCATGAGGCCCAGTACTAAAGCGGCGGCAAGTGTAAACCAGCCAAGAATTTGCAGTATCAAGGGATATTTGGAATTACAAGAACCGGTTATCAGTGCGATGCCCAGGATTATCCTGGCAATTACTGCGATAAAATGAAAGCCGAAAGAATTTTTAAATTTCCTGAATATACTGATAATATAATCCGGTTTAATTAGAATTATTAAACCGCCCAGTAAAACCAGTATTCCGAATATAAGAATTATACAGGTCATTTTTCTCCCTTGATTACGGTAGAATATTCAGCATTAAAGACATTCGGTTTCTTTTTACGATATACCCAGTTGTTCATTGAAGGAGATCATGTTCGCGTATGCCGTTGCTTCCACTTCCTTGCCGCCCTCAAACCGGACAACAACAGCCTCCTGAAATGTGAGCTGCCTGCCAGTAGGCTGGATACCCATCAGTTCACCTTTAAATGTGCCTCTCATGGTAAAAAGGCCCACTACTTTGTCACCCTCGGCAATAAAATCTTCAATGGTAACATGCAGGTCCGGAAAAGCAGTGCGCATTGTACGGATAAATTCCTTGAAGCCTTCCGGCCCCTCTATATCGTGTGTGGGAAAATGGTAGATGTAATTACTGGCAAGGACCTCGTCTGCTATGTCCAGATTTCCTTTATTTACACACTCCTCTATAACACGGCGTATAATAGCTTTATTTTCTTCTGTTGACATTGTATCCCCTCCCTTTTCCTTAGATGTTTATCAATTATTCATCGAAAGCCAGTCAGTTAACGCGATACTTATGGGCAGTATGGTTTTATGATGATACACGCGGCAGATTGTTAAACTACATAAGTTGTGTAATCTATAAAGTAATGTACTTATTTGGAAAAGGCAGCCTCCTTCACAAGTTCGATGACTATTGTGTCCTGGTATATTCCCGGTCTCACATTAAGGGCTTTAATATATGGTTTGTACCCTTTTACATTCATAATCAATTCGTATTTTCCTGCAGGTAGTCCAAAAAAGAAAAAGGCCCCCTGTGATGTAAAATCTTTTTTTGACAGATAATACTCCGGGTAAAGGTCAGAGTAACTTTGACCTTCATTCAGGGGAGTCAAGGTGCGATAGACTCCATCCCCTTTTAAAGTTATGGATTGTATTTCTACTTCACCGTCCGGCAGCAGGTTTTCTCCTGCCTGACTGTATGATTTGTCTTTTTTAGGGATATATCCGCGGATAAAGCCAACAGGCTTCAAAGAAAATTGGATTCTCGGGATTCTGCCTTCTTGAATTGTTACCGGTATTCTGACAGGATCCGGCACAAAGGCGGGGGCAATAATACTTGCTTCATATTTTCCCGGTGGAAACGGGCCGTGCTCCCGGCCTGTATCTTCGGGGCTAAGATAGATCCATGTTGCGGCACCTTTTTTGTCAACCGGACGGAGATAAAGGCCGGTTTCAGGCCTGGGTAGATCTTCAGGAAATTCAAAGGAAAAATCCACATTCATCCTGTTGCCCTGGATTGTATTCAGGGCCTTTGATTTTTGATATATATCGGCAAGTATGGAGTTGTATTGTGAAATTACCTGGTTGCTTGAAAGGATGCTTACATGGTCCTCATTGAAGCCGTATATCATTTTAGCGTCTCTCTGGGAACGCAAATCAAGCTGACTCGCGAGTGTGACTACCTTATCGTTATTGGGTCGCAGTATATTACGGTTGCCCTTGTGCCCGAAGAACAGGTAGTGATCAACCGCGGGCGGGATTTTTTTACGAAATATGGAATTGATAAATTCACTTCCCGGCTGCATATCTCTCCAGGCTGGAATTACTGCGGGAGAATATTTCACGCCCAGTTCCGCGAGTTCTTCTCCACCCCATGGAGTTGATATGGAGATGAAATTGGTAATGGAAGGAAACAAAGGACCATAGTTTACCATAAAAGAGCGTACAACAAGTCCGCCCATGCTGTGGGCTGTAATGTGCAGCTCTTTGAATTTATACTTAGTCTGGAGGTTTTGCAGTTTCCAGAACAGAAGATGGGACATTGAGTCCAGG
The DNA here is from genome assembly GCA_042573485.1 of Thermodesulfobacteriota bacterium. GTDB lineage: Bacteria > Desulfobacterota > DSM-4660 > Desulfatiglandales > HGW-15 > JAAZBV01. The sequence goes on from JBHPCX010000016.1 coordinate 39,862, forward strand.
GATGAACCTGAAGGATAATAGAAAAACCACGGTTGATATTTTTCGCGATCGATATTATCAAAAAAAGTTATCCAGTTTTGGGGAGATCCTCCCGCGCCGTGAACAAAAAGAATAGGTATTTTATCAGGATCGTATTCTTCAATAAAATAGACATTCCCGCCAATCTCCCTGAAGAACTCCAGACCCTCCCAGAACCCCTTTTTTCCGTATTCATCCGAGAAAAGAATATCATCCATATTCGCAATAGCACCGGGACTGGTGCTGTGAAATCCTTTATATTCTTTTGGTGGCATTTTAAAACCAACAGGTAAATCTATTTTATTAACGTCCTGTTTCTTGATTACTATGTCCAGATGGCCATAAACTCCACCCGAAGGCGCCGATACTTGTTCAGCGCTCAGGATCTGGCCCGCAGGTTCTTCATCGTCATAAATCAAATTTTTATTTGTATCTCCGAAAGCAACGATATTGTGGGTTCCTGTTGGAACCATTAATTCATAGGGCCCGGGTTCATGCAGGGTCGTGTAATGAACAATCGTTCTCATCTTATTCTTTTTTGAATAGGCGGCAACAACAACGGGCATGTCCTGGTAAGAAAGAGGGTTTGATACGATGCCTACAAATACTGTGGATTTTTGCAGAATATTTACATCCTCTCTAACCTGTAAGAAAGCACAGCCCGGCAACAGAAGACATGGTATTAAAAACATTAAGAAACAATATAAAATTGGGGGAGGAAATGATTTATTCATTTTAAAAATCCGTATAATAGATGTTCTATAACCGGTTTAGCTTTTTATCGTCATTTTATTTGGGAAGTGTTCCTGACAGCCTTGCTGATTTTCCCCTAGTAATTTCTTGTTTCCACTATTTCATAATGTACGGATTCCTGGTCCCATCTTTTCAGAACTTTTTGAGCTGCATTGGGGACATAACATTTTTTATAATTTTCACCCTGAAAATCTATAACATTCTGTATTGAATTAAAAGTCATTATAGTAACAAATTCTACTTCATCCTTCAGGTCAATTTTTAACACCTCTATTTTCTTGTATCCCGGTATTTTTTTTGCTTCAATGCCCGGAAGAACTTCTTTGTTTAATATGTCCTGGTATTTGTCTGCATTTTCCTTCGTTGTCCAACCATGCCATATTCTTCTTATCGTCATATGTCTACTCCTTCAAATCCGACAGTGCAACTAAACGGACAGTTGAAAGCGCGGAAGCACTTTAGACAGCCTTTGTTGAATCATGAATTATGTTTTGTTACCTGTCTTTATGATCGTCTATATCAGGTATTACTATTATTACACGGTCTATTTGTGTTTTCTTCTTTTGGATTTCGATTTTTCTTAATTGATCTGAATGAAAAGCAATTTTGACATTTTCACTAGACCCATATTTATCGAATGTTACTACCGCAGAGCAGCCATTGATACCGGCAGGACTTATTTTCCCCCAACGCCATTTATCATCAACCAGTTCAGCTGCATATGATTCAGGAGTGAACGGAGAGATACCAAAATCTTTTTGAAATTTTTCGTTGGCGATTTTCGACGCGAGGATTGCCGCCTGTTCCTGTGTAAGGATGTTTTGTTTTTCTTTAGTTTTATCATTGGCATGTATATATGCGGTGCCTAATAAACTCACGATACTTATGGTCATAAAAAAAAGGAAAATCAGATGATATCTTTTCATGTATCACCTCCTGTTTTAAAGACTTAACGATCGGCATAACAGGCTTGCGGGATTTTCCGCAAGTCCCGGCTAATGTTTATTTCTTTCGAGCATATTTGCCAGGATATAAATTGCAAGATTTAAAGATAAAATAATTGGGCCTTCAGTAAAAGCCCAATATGCTGGCATCGGTGCTTTAATATCAATAATAAAAAGAGCTATTCCAAACAGGAATCCAAGATAACAAAGCAATTTTAAGATTTGTAAATATCTCATCAAGTTAAAAGAAATGTAAATCGCGATTACACCATGCATGGCATAAAACAAGGAAACTGATCTTGCTAAATAATCCAAAATTGGTGCGTTTGGTAAATTGCCAAGCCCAATCTGCTGATGAATTCTGGCCATAGTGTCGTATGGTAAAAGTACAGCTCCAAAGGCTGTGATCAGCATAATGCCCGATATACGTAGAATGATTTTAAGCGATATTTCCATCGTGTTTCTTTTCATGGGCAGCTCCTGTCACCTGATGTTTGAGTTAGCCGGTGCCTATGTTTAGCGTGATAAATGATTTGTTATGTGTATATTTATAACTTTCTTGCAGTAATAGCGAATTCTGTGGAGTCAGGATCAAAGGGATCACCCGCAACATTCGAGTAATAACTATCAACTTCAAAACCATTTTCTTCAAATTCTTTGCATAGAGATTCCCTGCTGAAATATTGCAGCCAGTTGTAGACAATGCGGGTTCGTGACTTCTCTATTATTGTGTATTTGTCGAGAGACACTTTTTCTTCATTGTATCTGAAGGCATTTACAAAACAGTAATAATCCCCAGGAGACCAAAAGTTGTTTAGTTGATTGAACTCATATGTTGATGATTCTTCTCTTTGATAAAAACCGTTCAAGGAATACACATCGAGTAAAACAGAACCACCTTGCTTCAAGAAAGAATAAAACTTTGATAGCATTGTTTTTCTTTGTTCCGGGCTCAGTGCACAGAAATCACACATTATCATCGTGATTAGATCGAAGTGGTGAGTTGTTTCAAAATCCAGATAGTTTGTGTGGACATAATTGATTTTCAGGCCCTTTTGCTCCGCGAGCTCCCTTGCATATTTTATGGAGTTTTCGGAAAAATCAATGCCTGTGACTGCTGCACCCCGCTCAGCCAGCATTGTTGTGTAGAGACCCGGGCCACAACCAAAATCTGCAACTATAGTATTATTATCAACTTCAAAATGTGCAGCAATCCATGCCACGGAGCGTTCAATGAATTTTTTATTTCGAGATGAGACATCAATATCTTCATTTAAATGATATTCAAGCATCTGTTTTGAAGTATACTCGTTATTCCACAATTCATCTGCTGTATAAAATTGAAATGGCTCTGGACGTTCGTTTATTCTTTTCAGTTCACTGAACACTTCTTACTCCTTAGTCGACTTTTATACATAACGCCAGGTTTACCGGATGCCCGGACGATTTTTCCGGACATCCGGTTCAAACCGTTGTTCGACATACTTCATTTAAAAAGCATATCCATATACCTTTTCTTGGTTGCACACCTATTGTCCAAGATAGGATTTGTTATTTCTTTTACTATTTTTCCTTCTTTTATAATCCTTATTTTCCACGGTTTATTTTGGAGAACCACATGTACATACATTGCATAAGTCTCGGCAAAATCATCATACGTGTTTGTGGCAGCGTAGAGAGAAACGAAATCTGTTTTAAGTAACTGAACATATGTATTATCTATTTCAGTTGATGCCAGCGGCGCTTCTTTGAATAAATAATACCTAACATATCCTCTATTAGTGAATGCATTATCATACCTGCTTTTACCTTTTAATCCGCCTTCTAATGATATCCATGACAAATTTGAGAAGGGCCACTTTCGAAGATCTCCTCCTTTTATCCAATGTGGATGAGCTTCTTTTGCTACACCAATCAAGTGCCCTATTTCATGTAATAAAATATATTGTATAGCAGCCTTTCTGATATTGTTGCTTTCCCGTTCGATTTCTGCCTCAATTGTATAAATGCCTTTTTTAGCAAATGGACTGTTTTCCTTCCAGGAGGCCCACTCATTGGCTTTTCGGGAAAGAGCACCAACATCAATAACAATGAAACCAAGTCTATTCTTATCAAAATCTCTTAACAATTCGCAGAAGCCGGTTCCCCCTAATTCTTCTACTAAAAAAACCGCTGCTAAATGTTCATGTATATGGTTCCTGACAGGCAGTGGTAATTCAGTGATGGCACCAACGATATCTAAAAAGAAAGTGTCGTCAATTACTGCCATTTTTGGTCTTTTCTTGTAACCCTGCAACAGGTTATCATTAATCAAGTAATCTATAATGATATCAGGAGCAGGAAGAATTCTATCTTTTAAGTCTTTTTTTGTTAACTCGGACCATGTTGATGAGGATCGTGCTTTATGGTTTATTTGTTTATTAAATAAGGCTTCTTTATCAATAGCATTGGAAGGGGATATCCAAAGCAGGATAATCAATAAGATATTTAGGTTAATTATTCTATTTTTCATAGTTGTCTTCTTAATAACTCAGCTACCAAGGCACAGCTGAGGCAGTAAAAAAACAGCTGGTTTCTTATCATGTGGCAGCCATAAGGCTGACAAGGATGTTGAAACTCGAACTGTTTTCACTTTTAAGATATTTTCTGGTTTTCATTCCCGATGCATAGACATCCTTTATTACTGCATTTATAGCAGATAGAACCTGGGATTTATTTATTGACTCCAAAATTTCTATAATCATAGCGGGTTCGTTGTTCTCAATCATTTGGCTTTTCATTTCAATAAGATGCTGACCTCGGAGATTCTCAGGTAATTTCTCTAAGTTGATTAGCCAACTCATCAATTCATCTGAATCAACTGCTGTATCAATAAAATCGATGATATTCTGATATGGATTTTTCATATGCGACCTCCTATCTTTTTGTCGAACGTGCCGATAAGCAGCCTGGTAGGTGTTTCGCCAGGTCCGCGTTTATTATATTGTTAGAATATTTTGATATAAATAATTCATAGCCTTCAGTACTGATAAGTGGTTATTTTTTTTTCTTCTCTATTTTTATCTTTTTATCTATAGAAACGACAAACCCCTTTTTCCCGTTTGCATATAAAATCGGATCAAAAGGATATTTCATAGCTAATTCTGTCTTTAATTTTTCGTAATTCTTAGCATCTTGTGAATGTTTCCGTAAGTAATCACGAAAAGCAATAAGACCATCCCATGCCGGACTTGTTTTTTCCATAAGAGCTAAGTGGGCGATATGCTGTTCCTCTGTACCTTTCCAAAAATATACTCTATCTAAAAATACCTTATCAACCTCTGGTAAATTCTGATAATCAATGCTTTCAATTAATGGGATGCATTCACTGGCTATTCTAAGGTTTTCCATACGGACCATAATATCAATCACTGGTTTAGCTGCTAAACCAGGAACTGAAGTGCTGCCTATATGTTCTATACCCAAAGCCATACTACCAAGTTTAGTTAATATTTTCTTCTTTTCTTTTTCATATAAAAGTGGCCAATTAGGATCGTAATCCTCAATTACAATTGGACGTTTTTTGACTAGATTTTTAGGGAATTTTACCATATTCCGGATAACCGATACATTATTCTAAAAGAGAGGTTCACCCACGGGGAGGGGTTTTCTCTGACGTGAATTTACTCAAATCCAAATGCTTGAATTCACAATGCTTACCCTCGAGGCACAGCCCCGTCCGGTGCAACCAGTGTTAGAAAGATCGGACTCTCATTGAATTTGCTGTCTCCTATGATTACGACTGTTGTAACGACTAATCAACACTTCCAGATAGCGTGATTTTATCTGCTTGCTGGCAAGTACTTGTTTGATCGGTGGAAGCTTTAAAATAACACCTATCAATCCTGCCAGGGCTCGATGACTCTTCAGTACATGATTATCAATAATGAGATTCTGTAATTGTCCACGTTCAATTGCCATCATTATTACCTTATGTGCTCCATCTAATGGAGTTATGACTCTTGAGTGACGAGGTTTTAGGTGAATGCCTTCTGTTGTGCAGCTTCGAACACAAACACCACAACCCAAGCAGATATCCACGTTCAATTTTGCCTTTTTTATTTTTGACTTGTGTGGATCATTAGCTGAGACTAATGTCATCGCTTCTACAGGACAAATATTAACGCATTTCCCGCATCCGTTACATTTTTTTTCATCGACCACGGGGATAAAGTTTGTTGTGTGAACGGGTTTCAATACTGCAAATCGACGGGCGGTAATCATCGCTTCACAACAACACCCACAACAATTACAAATGAAATTCACTTTGTTTTTTACGTTTTCCCCGAATTGTACCAAGTTTTGCTCATAGGCCAAAGACAGCAAATCTAAACCTTCATTTACATCCACTTTGCGAGCATGCCCATGTCTGATAAGGGATGCCGCGGTAGTATTGAAGGTCATACATATTTCCTTGGTTGCCGTGCAGGCTCGATCCTTGTGTTCCATTTTATGGCGGCAGTAGCAAATGCTGATACCTCGGTGGGTAGCTGTTTTGATGACTTGGGTCGTGCGCTCATAATCCAAAACATGAAGAGCATTTTGGGCTGACAATACCGACTCGTTTACAAAGGTTCGCCCGAGCTGAGTTTCGCCCTGCGTAAATAAATCTCGGATAAAGTCTTCTTCCACATTCATATACTCATAAAACAATTCACTTAGCACCTTTTGATCAATATCATCTCGTACACGCATCATTGAAAACTCGAAAAAACCTGCCATAGGGGGAGGTAATACATAAACTGTCTTTCCATCCTGAACAATGTCAACAAGAATTGCGCGCTCAGCTAACTCGTCAAGCACCTTTTGTGCACTCCTAGAGTCAATTTTCCAAATTTGACTGGCTTTTTCTGCTGTAAAGGGTTTTATTGGAAGGAGTGAAACAAGTTCAGCTTCTTTCTCGCTGAATAGTATTTTCAGAATATCAAACAATAATTTGGAAGGAGGCGCTCCTTGTGGAAAACGATTTAGCCTGTCAGATAAACTGGAATAACTCGCCTTGATTGTATGATGTGCCATTTTTTTTATTTTCTTTCTAACGACAAGTTTACCGGATTGTGTGGAGCAAGGCGGAACACAATCCCGAGTAAAACGTCATGTTAGGCCCGTGTTTTCAAAAAAACTGACGTAAAATATATTATAGTGTTAATTTTCAGCAAAAAACTTTCTGATAATTGTAAGCACTTGGTCTGGTGCTTCAACCCATAACCAATGCCCAGCATTTTTTATGATCGACATCTGTGATTCTGCAATGTTGTCATGAATTGGCTTCACCCATTCAATAGGAGTAGGATCATAATCCCCATGCAAAATAAGTGTCGGACAAGATATTTTATTTAAATCATCCTGAAGGTCGTAACTATTTAAAAAGGTTCCCAATTTAGCATATCTGCCGGGGATTTGTTTATATGTCGTGTCCCGCATCCAAAGATTTATATTATCTGCTAATTCAGGATTATAAAAATATGCTCTAAAATATATTCTCCAATATTTTTCCATAGTATCAGGAATTCTATTTTTAAAATCCGCTGTATTTACAATTTCTTCCAGTTTTCGATTATCTTCTGTTGTTCGATTCTTATCAATATTCGCCCGATACGCTTTAACATATTCTGCCCTGATACCCATACTTGACATCAGGACTAAGGCGTTGATATTTTTTGAATATTTCATTGCATATTGCATGGCTAACATTGCACCCCAAGAGCCACCAATGATATTGATTTTTCCAGGTGCCAGTTTGAGACGCAATTGTTCTAAGTCTTCAACAAAATTTTCAACAGAATGAGCGGAAGTATCCTCATCGCCTGAAGACCTGCCGGCTGCTCTCTGATCATAAAAAATTAATTTGTATTGATCAGCTAGAGCCTTTAATTGCAGCATCGTATCATGACTGTCACCCGGCCCACCATGTAACACAAAAGTTGGAGTCCCTTTACCCATTGTCTTGTAATAAATCTCTATGCCATTCACAGAAATTTTACCATCTTCAACTTCATAGTTTTTTTGTGTATTACACCCCAGGACAAAAAGAATTAATGCAATAAAGAGGCTGAGTTTAAGTGGCTTCCAGGTTTGGTTGATACTATAATCATTTGACATTTTGGACTCCCCAATATCTGTTTTGACGAAGGGCCTAACGCTGAAAATAACTAGCATGGTTGTTTTGTGGCCAGGTCTGTGTTAATTTTTTTGTTGTGTGTTTCATCTTTCTTTATTGGAAGAGGCCAAACGCAAACCACATTTTGGACAATCACCTCCCATTATTGGCGTTCCCCATGAAGAACACCTGGGACATTTGTTTAATAATGTCATTTTAAGTAATAAAAAGAATGTAACAACAAGCATTGTGATATATACTGCTATTTGTAATACAGGATATTGATCAAGAAATAAGCGAACAATCCAATAAATACCTGAGAGAATAATTATATTGATTATTGTAAGTTTAAAATTAATAGCTAATTTCTGAAGTTTTCTTTTCTCATCCTCATTTGGGACGCTTGGATCCATTTGTTTTTCCTATTCTTTTTTCTACTCACACAACAAATTGATAATCGGTTTGCTGTTTTGTAGACAAATCCATGTTTATTGGATTGTTATGGGTTAATCTCAAAATTGATATTTTCTATTACCTTGAATTCGATGCTTTCGTCAAACAATCCATTTTGAGAAATATTTTTATGGACAAAATTATTGAAGTTTTTAGATGACTTGAATTCCTTTCCCTTTAATAAAGGATAATCATCTGAAAGAATAGCGGAAACCAGGTTGCCTTTTTCATTGAAAGCATATCTGAAAAACACATATGCCCTTTCTTTTTTATCAAGAGAGTCAATATTATGCACGTTTATAATATTTGTGTTATCGATCCTGGTGACAAAGCCTCTTGTAATTAGAGTTTTGTCATCTCCTTCTTTCCACGCTACTAAATACTCATTCTCATTGAATTTTCTAAACAATAAAAGGATACTCTTTTCGTTTTTATTTTTAGGAAGACTTGTCCAGTTTTTGATTAATCTCGGATCAACTTTTAAAGACGGTTCTGATAAGGGAACTTCAGACTCATAGCATCCACAAATAAATAATACGGAAATCAGTACTGGAAAAATATATTTCAGCTTTCTCATCTTTTTCCCTCCATAGCGTTGCTGATAACCGGTCTGGTAAGCGTTTTAGCCCAGGTCCAGTTGATTAGCTGGTTATAAGGTGTTTAATCGCATTTACACAAATGCTTGCTATTTTTTTGAGGCCAGATTGACCAAGTTAAATACATAGGTTTAAACCACAAACAGAGTTTTTCAGTATTGTAATTTTCAAATGAGAACCAAAATGATTCAATTATTTTACCTTTGTCTCTAATTATTAAAAGATGTCGCTCGCCGGTCTTTATTCGTTCATACTTTTTATTCACTCCGTAAGGAACTGGCAATATTATTCCATCGTCAATTTGGATTGAAAATTCATGATTTTCCGCACACCATTTAGGATTAACCTCACATGCTTTCGTATTGGTATCAGGAGCCGGGATAGGACCGATGCATACTACACCATATTTTTGATCGCCATAAGTATTTGCAGCAATAAAAACAACAGCTAAAACTAGAACAATAATAAGGATATTTTTGTTTATATACATATTACGTTCTCCTTATAACGCCCTGGTTAACAGGCGCCCTTGGCGTCCGGTTTAACCTGTTGTTGGATTTTTTTAAAATATTTTAAGTTGCCTTGCATTACATATCATGCTAGTATTACCGTATTACTTAAATGAAAAATAGGAGAATGTTATGCAAACAGCCGTTAGTAAACTTACAAAAAAATATCAGGCTACCGTTCCCGAAGCCGTTAGAGCTAAACTCAATCTTAAAGCAGGTGATGTAATCGCCTTCGAAATAGAAAATGAAGCAGTTAAAGTACGTAAAGCCCGATCAATTGACATTGAGTTCAGCTCTGCTCTTGTTCCTACTCTGAGCGAGTGGAACTCTCAAAATGATGAGGAAGCATATAATGATTTATAAACCATTTGATGTTGTAGTTGTTCCGTTCCCATTTACTGATTCTTCCAGAACCAAAAGAAGACCAGCGCTCGTATTGTCACAGAAAACTGATTTTAATGCTGAAATAGAGCATTCAGTGCTTTCAAT
>JBHPCX010000170.1:0-4784 GCA_042573485.1 Thermodesulfobacteriota bacterium
GGAGATAATTGAATCAAATCCCGTGGATCCGGTCCCGCTATTCTGGGAAGATAAGGAAAAAGTGAATGACCTGAGTTATTTTTCATTTGATCCGGCAGAACAGAAAAAAAGATTCAGCGGGTTGTCTTCTGAAATCAGGAACAATATCCTTAAAGGAGATATATACCTGCCACATAATTTTAGAAGCGATACCAATCCTATTACATTTTTCAACAGTGCATTCAGAAAGATATTTGGAAATAAAGGAGCGGGAGACATTAAAAGTTATGAAACCGCTCCAAAGGATATCCATGCACCGGACTTAAATGAAAGTGTGCCGGAAAACAGGGGATCTGTTACAATATACCGAATTCCCAGGCAGGCAGGGAACAAGGGGTATATTGAAAAAGAAGCCTCAACAGTAGCTGAGATCATTGAAAGAATAATGGGAAAACGAGGCAGTGAATCATATGAGTATAATACTTTTTCTGATATCAGATATAAACTGGAGAACAGCCAAAAGGCAATAGGTGTACTTTTTTTCACATTTCTTCATATCAAGGCCTATGAAAATATATTTAGAGAATCGGGGATACCCTATATCGTCCATAAAGGTAAGGGATTTTATAGAAGCCAGGAAGTAATTGAAATACTCCAGCTGCTTAATTACATTACTGACAAAAGACAGGAGATAGCACTCCTCAGTGTGCTAAGGAGCCCTGTATTCGGTATTTCCGATCCTGAATTGTTCGATCTGTTTTACAACAAACCTGATTCTGAAGTCCTCGCTTATTCGAATAATTCATATATAAAAAAAATCAGCAGGCAAATTGATACCTGGCGTTTTTTATCTGCCCGTATGACAATCTCCGAGCTTATCCGGACAATTATATCTGATCGGAAAATAACCGCTGCCTATTCTTCGCATCCGAATGGTTACCAGAAGATAATGAATATGGAAAAATTAATGGAGATAGCCAGAAGATTTCAGAAAGAGGACAGGGGATCATTGCAGGAGTTTGTCAGATACTGTCTCGATATGGCTGATCAGGATGAAGTGGAGGGCGAGGCAGTTATAACATCAGGTGGAGATGCCCCCGTTTCATTGATGACCATTCATGCTGCCAAGGGTCTCGAATTCCCAATGGTGATACTGCCCCAGCTTGGAAGAAAAATAACAGCAAGGCAGAATCCCGGAAAAACAGTCAGGCTTTACAAATCCGAAACAGATGACCCTCTTGTATGGAATCACAGTGAAGGTGAAATTCCCCTCTGGCCGGTTGAAATTCCTTTAATAGCATACAAAAAAAAGCATTCACCGCTGGGAACCCTGCTTCAAAGAAGAAACAGTCTTGAAGATATAGCGGAGAACCGGAGAGTATTTTATGTAGGCTGCACAAGGGTTGAAAATCACCTTGTACTTTTAGGTCAAAGTAATAGAAAAAAAGACAGTGATATTATCTCCCTGACTTCGGATGATTACAGAGAACGTGCATCATTATTTGAGATTCTTGATGATATTTATCCTTTGAACGGAGATTCCGGAGATAATAACTCCCTGGATAATAATCCTGTGATATTTAATATGGATGTAGAAAAAAGGAAATTTACAGGCGTGGAATATTACCATAATATGCCTGATAAAGATTCATTCGGTGTTTATGATGAAAACCTTAAAAAAATGGATCTTACCGATCCTGTTGATTCACTCCCTTACTTTCAATTCAGTTTCTCTTCAGTGAGGATATACAAAAAATGTCCGGTGCGTTTTTATTACCATGCCATGCTGAAACTCAGGGACCGGCAATATATAGAACCGGATGACACCTGGGAGCCATATGAAAGATCAGAAATAAGAGAGGATGAAAATGAATATAGCTCGGAAGATGCTCTCTTTATCGGAGATTTGATACATAAATACATGGAGAAGCATGATTTCGGTGAACCGTTTGATGAGAGGCTTTTTCAAACAGTTGCTAATAGAATAGATGGTAGAGACTGCAATGCGGGATATTGCCTTGAAAAAGCTGAGAAACAACTCAGGTATGCTGTTGGCGATGGGCAATTATTAAATATTTTAGCCGGTGTAAAAAACCACATTGAAATACCTTTTCTGGTAACAATATCACCGGGTGTTGAATTCAGGGGAATTGCCGACAGGTTGTTCAGGGATAAAGAAACAGGGCAATGGACCATTATAGACTGGAAAAGCAATGACCTTGAGGGGAAAGATCCTGATACGATAATCAGAGAAAATAATTATGATATGCAGCTCGCTTTTTACAGGTGGGCAGTGGAGAAAATACTGGGAGAAAGGGTCGGCAGGCAAATAATATATTTTCTTGATAAAGGAATCCTGAAAGAGGTCAACTGGAAAGGTGATCCTCTTCAGGTTATTGAGGAGATTATCTTCAAAATGAGAAAATATGAAGAAAATCCAGGTGAGTGGAAAAAGGATTTATCGGAAGTAAGAAAGGATGATACTGAATGCCGGTTCTGTGAATACAGAAACAGCATTTGTATGAAATAAAGCTTGATAGGCTGCCGTATTCGCTAAAAGCTTCGGAGTGCCATAGAAGGTTTTTAGACTATTAGAAAAAGCAAAAGACATTGTCTCACACCCGCTCGTTCCTCTCGCTCGAGTCACAGAGGTCACAGAGGTTTTTTATCTTTTACGTTTGTCGGGAGATACCGACAAACGTAAACCACCATTCCAGTCTACGACTGGAAAAAAGAAATAATTGTGAGTTTCTAAAGGTGAGGTAGCTTTTTCCAAACACCATATCCTATGTTCTATACTAAAAATTTCCGAAGGGATGAGACTCTTTTAACGAATCGGCACCTCCCGATTCGTTAAAAATGTATTTCTCTGTGTTCTCTGCGTCTCTGGTGAACGAAGTGAACGGGTGTGAAATAATGCTTTTAATTCTGAATTTCTTCCGGGAAGACTATAAATATCCTGTTTAACCTTTTATTACTCCCAGCGGTCTCAGCCTCGCGACCTTTTTTGCGAGGCCTGCCTGATGGACTACTTCAACCACCTTGGAAACATCCTTGTAGGCTTCGGGCATCTCTTCTTTAAGTGTTCTTTTTCCCCTGGCCTGCACTATGATTCCCTTTTCCTCAAGTTCCTGTGCTATTCCCCTTCCTTTTGCCCTTTTTACAGCCATATTCCTGCTCAATATACGTCCTGCCCCATGACAGCTTGATCCAAAGCTCTGTTCCATTGCTCCCTGCATCCCGGCTAGTATATATGAGAATGTCCCCATGTCACCGGGTATCAATACGGGCTGCCCGGTAGCCTTAAATGCGTCAGAAAGCTGCCGGTGTCCCGGGGGAAAAGAACGTGTGGCACCTTTTCTATGAACACAAAGCAGAACTTCTTTCTTGTCAATAATATGGTATTCCTGTTTCGCTATATTGTGAGATACATCATAGAGCAGGGACATTCGTAAATCTCCCGGGCTTAAACCCAGGGTCTGCATTAACGTTTCACCTGTTAAATGCATGAGTACCTGCCTGTTCGCCCACGCGTAATTGGCTGCACACGCCATCGCCGAAAGGTACTTTCTCCCCATATCGGATTTTATGGGTGCGCATACCAGCTGCCTGTCCGGCAGTGAATCACCGGGTATTTGTGATTTGTGAGTCATTTCCTTTAGAAAATCATCACAGATCTGGTGCCCGAATCCCCTTGAACCCGAGTGAATGAAAACCACTACCTGCCCTTCAAACAGATTGAAGAGACGAGCGGTCTTTTCGTCAAAGATGCGGTCTACTGCCTGGATTTCAAGAAAATGATTCCCTGAACCAAGGGTCCCCAGTTGAGAAAGTCCTCTTTTAACTGCCCTTTCACTGAGCACTTCCGGATCAGCACCTGGAATAATCCCGTTATCTTCTGTTTTTAAAAGATCGCCGGAATTGCCAAACCCTCTTTTAACTGCCCAGGAAGCCCCTTCAGAGGCTACCGCCATCTCCTCTTTTCGGGAAAGTTTAACAAATCCCTTTGAACCTACTCCTGATGGAATATCCCTGTAAAGCGATGAAACAAGCTTTTTAATATAGGGTTTTATGTCTTCGGTTGTAAGAGCAGTTGTCATCACACGGCATCCGCAATTGATATCATATCCCACTCCTCCTGGAGATACTATGCCTTCATCCATATCGAAGGCAGCTACTCCGCCAATGGGAAACCCATATCCCCAGTGAATGTCCGGCATTCCGAGAGAATACCCCATTATTCCGGGAAGTGTACTTACATTTAGCACCTGGGAAAGACTCTGCCCTCTTTTTACTTCATCAATTAATTCAGTGCTTGAGAAGACCAGGCCCGGAACTCTCATTCTGCCGGTTTTGGGGATTATCCATCGATTTTTATCAACTTGTTTTAAATTTATATCCATACTGCCTCTTTAATCCAGGTCAAACATCAAATATAACCCTGGCGATCCATGAATTGTTCTTTTTCCTGACTTCAATTTGATGATATGTGACGGCCTTTATTTCCCTTATTAAATCATGCTTGTCAGTATTAAATGGTACGACCGTCAATGTTGAATTTATATGGTATTCACGGATGGATTTAACTCTGATATCTTCAACAACCAGGTCTTCTCCATTTAAAAGATATAAAATTTCCGAAAGCCATTTTACCATCAAATCGGCAAGATCGGCAGCTGAAAGAGAAATGGACAGTGTTTCACCTTCTGAACTTTGTTTTATGTTGACCAGCTGTTCAAGAAGGGCCTTACCCGCGTTCTCAAAAAGTTTTTCGCGAGAAACTCCATTGACGCACATTCCAAGGT
>JBHPCX010000171.1:0-4770 GCA_042573485.1 Thermodesulfobacteriota bacterium
TTCAGATAAGGACCTGGGAGATGGATAAAGTCGCGGAGGAGGGAATTGCGGCCCACTGGAAATACAAGGAAGGAGTTGCCGCGGCTACTGATGAGAAGCAGTTTGACTGGTTAAAACAGCTCCTTGAATGGCAGAAAAACCTTCATGATCCTAAGGAGTTCATGGAAATGGTCCAGATGGATCTTTTCCCCAATGAAGTGTATGTGTTCACACCCAAAGGAGAGGTAAAGGAATTTCCCAAGGGGGCCACGCCGATCGATTTTGCCTACAGTATTCACTCGGAAATAGGGGAGAAATGTTCAGGGGTCAGGGTAAACGGAAGAATGGTGCCTTTAAGATATACCCTTAAAAATGGAGATATTATAGAGATAATAACATCGAAAAGACAGCATCCCCGGAAGGACTGGCTGGATTATGTAAAAACTACAAAGGCAAAATCAAGAATAAGGCAGTGGATTAAAAAGGAGGAAAGAGACGAAAGCATTGTCATAGGGAAAAATATTCTTGAAAAGAGCATTGAACAGTCCCAGCTGAATTTGCCCAGTATCTTAAAAAATGAGCAGATCGCGGCAATTGCAAAGGATCTGTCTTTCCATTCAATCAATGACCTGCTTGCCAATATAGGATATGGGAAAATTTCAGCTAATCAAGTTATAGGAAGGCTCAAGCCCAGGCTGGGTATTGAAAAGGAGACATCCGACAGTATTGTAAGCAAGGTTGTCTCCAGGATAACCAGAAAGAAGAGTACAAAGGGTATTAAAGTAAAGGGCATCGATGATATGCTTGTAAGGTTTGCCAACTGTTGTCACCCATTGCCGGGAGAACATGTTCTGGGATTTATTACCCGAGGGCGCGGAGTAACAATTCATAAATATAACTGCAGCCATATACTGGATACTGATGCTGAAAGGTTGGTGGAAGTTCAATGGGATCCCACAAATAATGACGTCTATCTTGCAAGACTGAAGGTTACGTCGGAAGACAGGAAGGGAATCCTGGCGGATATGAGTTCAATAATGGCAAAAAAAGAGGCAAATATTATTCACGCGGAAATAAAGACTACCATGGACAAGAAGGGAGTCGCTTACTTTACCATAGAGGTTGAAGATTATAAGCAGCTTGAAGATATAATGGGAGCGATAAAAAAAGTTAAAGAGGTGTTAATTGTGGAGAGGGTTTAAAAATATTAAACCGCCCCATTTAACTTATGGAAGAACTGCTGTCAGTTGATAATATATCCGTGTAAAAACCGGGCAATAAAATACTCCACCGCAAAAGAGCAGGGTATTTGATCTTAATTAATACACTTTTATTGTATTTAGACACCTTTGGTGGATTAATATTTTGTTACCCGGCCTGATTTTATGCATCCTGTACAGGCTTTTATTCTTTTTGTCTGGCCGTTCTGGACGGTTTTTACCTTCTGCAGGTTGGGATACCATGTCTTTTTTGTCTTGTTATGGGCGTGACTTACATTATATCCAACTCGCGGCCCTTTGCCGCAAATATCACAAACTTTTGACATTGTCTTACTCCTGATTTTTTTTATGAACCAAATAATATAAATACTTATTTTAAAAAAGGCAATTAATTTTTTATGGAATATAATAATTTTACCCGGAAGACCGCCGCTGGTTTGATAAGGGAGTATAACAGGATTCCCTTTGAACCTAAGCATATTCACCTCATGGGTATATGCGGGACGGCCATGGCTTCTCTGGCCGGTATCCTCAAAGAGGAAGGATACCATGTAACAGGATCTGATGAGAATGTCTATCCCCCCATGAGCCTTTTACTTTGGGAAATGGGAATAAAAATAATAAAGGGCTACTCTGAAAATAATCTGGAATCTGTTCCTGATCTCGTAATTGTCGGCAATGTGATAACAGCAAAAAACCCGGAGGCCATAAAACTCTCCAAACTGAAAATACCATACATCTCATTGCCCCAGGCCCTCAGGCGTTTTGCTATCGGCGATAAAAAGTCCATTGTTATTTCGGGGACACACGGGAAAAGCACAACATCGGCTATCTGCGCATGGATGCTAGAAAAGGCCGGAGTTGACCCGGGTTATATGATAGGTGGTGTATTAAATAATTTTAAGAGCAATTTCAAACTGGGAAGAGGGGCATATTATGTGATTGAGGGTGATGAATATGATACTGCTTTTTTTGATAAAGGTCCCAAATTTTTACACTACGCTCCATTTATCACAGTTATTACAAGTATAGAATTTGATCATGCGGACATATACAGAGACCTTGACCATGTGATATCAAGCTTTAGAAAATTGATAGAAATCATTCCTGAAAATGGTTTACTTATCGCTAACGGAGATGATCCCATTGTCCTGGAAGAGTCAGAAAGGGCAAAATGCCCTGTAAAGCTGTATGGATTTTCTGATGGGTTACACTGGAGGGCAGTGAATGTTGAAAACAGCACAGATGGAACAAGCGTGAGAATCCTCAACAATGGAAAGGAGTATTTAAAGGTTTTCGGAACATTATACGGGAACCATAATATTTCCAATCTCTTATCTGTTATTGCCCTGTCCGAATATATAGGTCTGAAAAAGGATGCAGTCAGGGATGCTGTCAGGACTTTTAAAGGAGTAAAAAGACGGCAGGAAATAAGGGGAGAGGAAAACGGCATTCTGGTGCTTGATGATTTTGCCCATCACCCCACAGCAGTTGAGAAGACAGTTGAAGCAGTAAAGGATAGATATAAGGAGCGCCGTTTAGCAGCCGTATTTGAACCAAGATCCAATTCCAGCAGACGCGGCATTTTTCAGGAAAGATACAGTATGGTATTTGATCCTGCTGATCTTGTTTTTATTCCCGAACCTCCCATGATGGATAAGGTCCCTGAAAACAATCGTTTTTCTTCTGCAAAGCTGGTGGAAACCCTCAGGGATAGGGATATAGATGCTTATTACTGCAGTACCAACGATCAATTGCTCGAGGAAATCCTCAATAAAATAAGACCGGGTGATGTTGTACTTATAATGTCCAACGGGTCTTTCGACAATATTCATGAAAGACTTTTGGAAAGGCTCAAAAATTGATGTCGAGATTCCGATGAGGTCCATTTCTCAAAGGCATATCTGAACCACATCTAACATCTGTTTTGATTTTAAAGAATTATAATTGGAAAAATTATTTATATTAAATGATCTAATCCCGGATTTTAGAAATTATACAAATTATCCGGGTATAAATATTTTTTCAAAACGTGATTAAAAGACTTTTATACATGTGTCCTGATTTTTTTATGTTTTGCCCTTTTAGTTGTTTTACCATTGCTATTCAGGATAAACCCTCAAAAATCAGAACACATCCTGAAAAATGATCCATTGCCATGCTAAAACTAGTGAAAGCCTGCTAAACCGAAATTCCAGCGATGAAAATATGGTTAATTTCTTGAAATTAACCTTGTACCATGCTATAGGAACCAAAAAATTATTCATGAAAATCAACAGGTAAAGGCTGTTATCTCACCAACACAGAATATCCGTGTTCAATGAATCATGAACAATTATCCAGACAATTGAAGAAAAAGACTGATTATTGGACAGGGATAAAGATAATAATAAACTTGTAAGGAGATTAGAATGATCCGTGCAGAAGGACTTACAAAATACTATGGCACCCAATGTGCCGTGGATAATATTGACCTTGATATCCGTAAGGGAGAAATTATAGGCCTGCTGGGACCAAACGGCGCTGGAAAAACAACGACACTCAGGATGCTTACAGGATTTTTAAGGCCAAGTTCAGGGTTCATAAAGATCAGGGATTACAATATTAATGATAATCCACTGCCAATTAAAAAACTAATGGGATACCTTCCCGAATCCGCGCCCCTTTACCATGAAATGCTGGTTTTTGACTACCTGAAATATGTGGCTGATATCAGGGATATTGAAAAGAGTAAAAAAGCCATCCGGATTGAGCAGCTGGCAGACCTGTGCGGCATCAGCGAAGTGATGCATAAACCGATAAGCGCTCTTTCCAAGGGTTATAAGCAGAGGGTGGGACTTGCCCATGCAATGATGGATGACCCTGAAATACTTATTCTTGATGAGCCCACTTCAGGTCTTGATCCTAATCAGATTGTGGAAATAAGGGATATTATCAGGCAGATAGGAAGTGAAAAAACAATTATTCTGTCCACCCATATTCTGAGCGAAGTAGAGGCAACCTGTGATCGTGTGGTGATTATAAACAAGGGCAAAATTGTCGCAGATGAAAATATTGAAACCCTCAAGGATAAAAGTGCCAAGGAGTTTCTCATCAGTATATCTCTGAAATATGCTGATCCCGATGATGCCAGAGGTGAGTTTAAAACAGTCGAAGGTATTGATGAAATAATAGAAAACCTGGAAGAGGAAGGGATAACTAAATTTACTCTCAGGTGCGGATTCGATATCGATCCACGTGAGGAGATCTACAATAAAATCAAAAAAAAGGACTGGGTTCTAATGGAATTTCATCACGAAATACAGACTCTTGAAAAAGTCTTCAGAGATATAACCAGGGAGAATTGATATGAGCCAATTTATTCATATTTTTAAAAAAGAATTTAAATCCTATTTTGTGTCACCCATAGCATATATCGTAATATCCTTCATAAAGACCGGTTCTTTGTTTATAAGTTCATCTTTTATTACCGGGACAAAATAAAGAGGCTGCTCTCCCCCGCCGTATTCCTCAGGGAGTCTTGCCTTATAGCAATTTTTGTCCAAAACAATAGACTTTTTTATATCAATGC
>JBHPCX010000172.1:0-4394 GCA_042573485.1 Thermodesulfobacteriota bacterium
GGAAAATATTGAATACCGCAAAACCTGTTTCCATTCCTGTCAGGACGCCCCACTTTTCTTATTATTGATAACAGGTTTAATGGGGACTCACCAGGAACCAGTAACTGAAAGGTTATTTTCTGATTTTTTTTAAATGATTCAGTACATGAAAAGGCTAAACCTCCTTTACTTAAATCCATTACAGGGTATTCCTTTGAAAAACCTTTGAATGTATCAAAGAGCCCGGTTTTTTTTATTTTTCCAGATGCTCCGGGGATCTGAAATCTTCGGCACATCCTTTTTGCGGTATCCTTTGGTTTGTCGGGCACATCAGGCATTTCCTTCTTTTCTTCCGCAGGTTCCTCAACAGTCTCAGGAGGAGTGTCTTCTATCAGACTTTCAATATCATCAGCTGGTGTTTCTTCTGTTCTCTGTATCATTAATATTTCAATGACGTTTATAAGATGGTTCATATCTATGGGTTTAGTTATATAATCATGTGCTCCGGCTTCAATGCATGCCATTGCAACATCCTCCCTGGCAAGGCCTGTCACCATCACTACGCCAATTGAAGTATCCACCTCTTTAATTTTTTTTAGCGCCTGAAATCCGTCCATTACAGGCATCTGGATATCCAGGAGCACAAGGGCAGGCTTTTCCCCTATTTTTTCAACAGCCTCTTTCCCATTTTCTGCAGTAATGACTGTGTAATCCTTTGCTTCAAGAAAATCCTTCAATAATTCACGGTTAGGAGCCTCATCATCTACTACGAGAATCTTACTCATAATACTCTCTCCTTTTATATATTAATCTTATTGGAAAGTAATGGTAATGGATGTTCCTTCCTCTTCTGTACTCATCATTGATATGTAACCGTTCATGGTTTCAGCAATCAATTTTGCTGAATAGGTGCCTAGTCCAGTTCCTTTATCCTTATTTAGTGTTACAAATTTGTCAAAAAAATTATCACGGATAGCTTCAGGAACAGCACCTTTGTTCTGGATCCTGATTTTAAGCTGGTCACCTTTTTTTAAAATAACATTTACTTCAGCACCATCCGGAGATGCTTCAATGGCATTCTTTATTAAATTCTCCAGCATAGAGAAAAACAGTAATTGTTCCCCTGAAATTATAAAAGTATCATCATCTGCCAGTGGGTTTTCATCTATAAAAATATTTATCCCGATATCGCTCATTGCACACAGGTTTTCGGTTTCTTTAATAACCTTTTTCATGATATCAGCAACATCAACTTCTTCAAATTTACACTCATATAATCCCCGCTCCATTTTGAAAATATCCAGGGACCGGTTGATCATATCCAGCATGCGGTATCCGGTTTCTTCAATATAACCAAGATACTTCTGCTGCTTTTCATTAACCTCCCCGAACATCGTGATGGCCTGTGGCGCCCCTATAATCATATTTAAGGGACCTTTAAGATCATGCCGGGCTATCTTTTCCACATCTTCCTTGAGTCGCGCTGCTTCCTTCAGTTCTTCATTTTGTTTCTCCAGTGTTTTTCGAGCGAGTTCAAGTTCTAAATGGTTTTTTACCCGTGCCCTAACGATGGGAGGACTGATTGGCTTTGTGATATAGTCAACGGCACCTGTTTCAAAACCCCTGGTTTCATCTTCCACATCACCCATGGCTGTTACAAATATTACGGGGATATAACTTGTTTTTTCATCCTCCTTAAGCCTTTTGCAGACTTCATAGCCGTCCATTTCAGGCATCATGATATCAAGCAGAATAATATCAGGTATCGGGTCACTGGAGGAAAGTTTCAGGGCTTTCTCACCATTGGTTGCAGCAACAATAGTATATTCATCCTTGAGAGTTTCCATAAGTATCTGAATATTTTCCGGGACATCATCAACTATAAGAACTCTTTGTTTGCTGTTCATTATTAACTCTCCATTATCCTATCCATTATCGTGCTTATCAATCTGTATTTGATAGTTGTTCCTGTATTGAACGACACAGTGCCGCAGCACTATCCATATCAAAAACTTCCATCATCTCTGATAACAATTCGATTTCATCCTGTAAGTCGCTTCCTTGATACTGATTAACAATTTCTTCCATAACTTCCATTGCTCGAGAAATATCGTTATCCAGTGTTCCCAGCAACTCTGTTAACTGTGCAAGGAGTTGTTGCCGTTCTTCTGAGGAGAGGGTTCGCGGTGAAGCATCTGTAGTATCTATATCATGATCTTCTTCCAATGCCAGCCTTGATTCCTTGACCTCTCCAGCTCCTATCTCATTTTTGTACTCTTCCAGGTCAACTTTTTTAAGTTTTAGTGTGATCGATACCGTAGTACCCTTTCCTTCTTCACTTTTGATTTGTATATCACCATCCATCAGTGCCAGCAAACGCCGGGTCATGGTCAAACCCAAACCAACTCCGCCCTGTGTACGGGTACTGGAGCTTTCTGCCTGGGAAAAGTCATGTTGCTCTACCCATTCTGGTAAATTTTTCATGCCGATACCGCTATCCTTAACCTGGATAGATATACTGTATGTATTTTCATCCGCCAAATGACCTGATACGGTTACCTTAACACTTCCCTTTTCAGTAAATTTGATGGCATTATCGATAATATGGAACAGTACCTGCTGAATGTGCTTTGTGTCCCCCAAAAGCCATTCAGGCAGGTCTTCTTTAAATTCTGCATCCAGTGAAAGTCTCTTTTTACCTGCTTTATCCTTCATCAGATCAATACTGCTATGCACAAGGTTTTTGAGTTTCAGTGGCTCAACATTTAACTTCAAGTCCCCAGCATAATGCTGAGAGAAATCCAGCATATGGTTGATCATGGTATCAAGTTGTTTACCTGCTCTATTTATCTTTTTTGCATAGGATAGCTGACTCGGTTCCAGTTTCTCATTGATGAGAACATGACTCATGCCAACGATGGCATTGAGTGGAGTGCGCAATTCATGGCTGATATTAGCTATAAATTCCCTTTTGAAATTATTTGCCTCCTCAGCAGCATCCTTGCTCATACTGAGTTGTTTCAGCCGTTGTTTGTTTTTAAGGTAAAGTCCTATCGCCAAGCAGCTCATAATGAGTACAGTAAGGTGGACGAGAATTGTCATGATAATCATATCGCCCCGGTTTGTGAGAATTTCCCTAACGTGGTGGGTTATACTTATACCGCCACGGATATCACCAAGCTTGTACCCCTGATCTATGTGACATTTGAGGCATCCCTTGGTAGTATATAATGGTGCCATATATCGGTGAAGTCCCTCCTTGTAGAGGAACTCCGCGATTTCTTTACAACCCTGCTCAAAACTCTCCAGGGCAGCGTTCTCCCATTTTGCGGGTGCATTTTCAGGGCGTATTGGATTAAGGCTAGTAATATGGAATTGAACTCCCTTGGCCTCAGTTGCAAGTTCACTAAGCTGGCGAGTCATAAAGGCGGGATTTATCATGGTGAGTTTTGTCCCCTGCCGGGTTACTACATCCCGTTCATTTGATTTCAGGTAGATGTTTGGTTGGGTAGATTTTGTTATTGGCACATAAACACCACCATGAAGGGCATTCCAGTTTCTGGTCAGCACAATTTGATTGAACATCGTTCTTGCCTGTTCGATTGCTATCGTTTCAGCGTGGTCATCTGCCAGATATATATTGGCCATTGCTGAAACCATTACAATAATAAACCATAATATGGTCAGAAGCTTTCCACTTGCCCTTTGCTGTAATCCGGCAAATAAGTGTTTTATAATACTTGGTCTAGTCATATGACTCTTAGTAAGTATTGTTATTAGCCAACTATATATTCTATTGTGCCAGTGCTTCTCGTTCTTCATCATGGTCAGCGTATTCAATGGCAATCATTCGAATTTCTTCGTGAATCTCCAGGAAAGCATCGGTCATGTCAGGATCAAAATGCTGCCCCTTTCCTTCTTCTATAATGGCTATTGCCTTGGAATGAGTAAATGGAGCTTTATAAACACGACGACTTATAAGAGCATCGTAGACGTCAGCAAGTGCCATCAACCTGCCTGATATGGGGATATCCTCCTCCTTTAATCCCTGGGGATATCCTGATCCATCCCATTTCTCCTGGTGGGTATGTGCAATCTCCCCGGCAAAACTCATAAAGGATTTTTCAATACCCCCTCCGAGTTCCAGTTCTACCCGGAATATGGTTTCATATCCATATGTTGTATGTTTTTTCATCTCTTCGAATTCCTCATCAGTCAGCTTGCCAGGTTTCATAAGAATATGATCAGGAACACCCACCTTTCCAACATCGTGAAGCGGCGCTGATTTAAATAACTCATTAATGGTTTCATCAGTAAAAAAATCACTGAATTTGGGATGATCTTTTAGTTTTACAGCAAGAGCTTTAACATAATTCTGGGTACGTTTAATATGCCCGCCTGTCTCCGGATCCCTG
>JBHPCX010000173.1:0-4292 GCA_042573485.1 Thermodesulfobacteriota bacterium
CGGTTCAATGTTTTTTGTTGCTTGCCGCGCCGAAGCTTTAACCGAAGGCAGACCAGCATTCAGCTAAAAAGATATTTTAAATCTTCTAGGGAGGATAATATGCGTTTTGTAATAATCGGAGGTGATGCAGCCGGTATGAGCGCTGCCAGCCGGGCCAAAAGAAAGAATCCGGAAATGGAAGTTATTGTACTTGAGCAGACATATGATGTTTCATACAGCGCCTGCGGCATGCCATATAACATAGCTGATCCAGAAAGAGATATGAACGACCTTGTTGTTAGAAAAGCCGGCGTATTCCGGGATAAACAGGGTATAGATTTGAGAACCGGGCACAGGGCCGAAAGTATCGATCCTCAAAATAATCTTGTTACATGTAACACTGAAGATGAGGAACAGATCACCCTTGAATATGATAAGTTATTGATAGCAGCAGGGGCTTCTCCCATAATCCCTGATATTCCCGGCATTAATTCACTCGGCGTGCTGCCCCTTAAGAGTCTGGAAGACGGCAGGAAAATAAAAAAGTTTATTCGATCGCGCAGTGTAAAAAGTGCGGTCATCATAGGAATGGGGTACATTGCCCTTGAAATGTGTGAGGCACTCAGGTCAAATGGCCTTAAAGTTGGGATGGTTAAACCAAGACCTGCCTTTATTCCATGGATGAATAATGACCTGTCAGACCTGGTAAAGGAAGAGATTGAAAAAAATGATGTTAAACTCTACGCGGGGCATGAGATATCGGGCATAATTAGATCAGGGAATCAGCTCGTGTTGCAGTGCAGTGACCTTGAACTGAAATGCGATATGATTATATGCGCTATAGGTGTAGAGCCGAATAGCTCTCTAGCTGAAAACGCCTTGCTCGAGCTTGGAATAAAAAAAGCAATCGCGGTTGATAAAGGACTTTTAACCTCGGATAAAGATATATACGCGGCCGGAGACTGTGCTGATGCTTTTCATGTAGTAACCGGGGAAAAGACATGGATTCCTCTGGCACTGAGGGCAAACCGGGCGGGATGGGCAGTTGCTGATAATGTAACCGGAGGTAATACAAAGCTGGAAGGTGTCGCAGGAACAGCAGTATTTAAAGTCTTTGATATGGAAGTGGCCCGGACCGGCCTTAATATGGACGAAGCGGAACAGGCTGGCTTTGATCCGGTAGAGGCGGTAATAAAAACCCGCAGCCGTGCTCATTCATATCCGGGGAACAAAGAGATAAGAGTGCAGATGGTAGGCGATAAAAAGAGCGGTAGACTTCTCGGAGTCCAGATGGTCGGAAAAGATGGTGTGGCCCACAGGATAAATGCTCCAGCTGTCGCACTTCACAGTAAAATGACGGTTGATGAATTCAGCCGGTGTGACCTGGCCTATGCTCCACCCTTTGGGCCGGTATGGGACCCCGTATTAACCGCAGCAGTGCAATTGATGAAACGGATGTGATCCGCATACATATTGAGATTCGACATATTCTATAGTGTTTTTTAGATGAATCCATACAAATCAAAATGTAAGTTTGAAGCTTGCTCCACCATTCTGCCCGTTAGCTACACCGATGAATCCATTATGATAAGTCATGATCTGACGTGTTAAAGCCAGGCCTATACCGCTGCCATCAGGCTTTGTTGTAAAATAAGGAACAAATATTTTATTTAAAATATCTTCTTTTATGCCGGGCCCATTATCACTAACTTCAATAGTGATCCTTCCGCGTTGATTGAGATATGCCCTGAGTTTTATCTCTCCATTTTCCCTATCTGTCAGGGCCTGCTCAGCATTGCGTAATAAATTAATCAGCGCCTGCTCAATCTGCTCAGGATCAACATTCAATTCCAGCTCTGATGGCGTAACTTCTGTAGTCAGCTTAACCTTTTTGTTTGATTTATCAGCGTCAGCAAGCTGCAGCACATGGTTAAACAGGTCTTTAACTCTGGTTACCTGCTTGTCCGGTTTGGGCAGTCGCGTAAGTTGTCTGAAGTTGGATACAAACTGCATGAGGTTTCCTGCCCTTCTTGACATGGTTATTGCTGCATTACTTACCTTATCGATTTCCCCTTTCTGCGGATGATCGTCTTCAAGTTCCTGCTTTATGTCTTCAGCAATATCTGCTGTTGTCTGGGCAAGGGATGCAACCGGAGTAATGGAATTCATGATTTCATGGGTTAACACCCTTACAAGGTCCTGCCATGCACCTAACTGAGTAGATTCAAGTTCCTCTCCGATATCCTGAATACTGAAAAGTTTCTCTGTGCCGGTATTGCTTGTGACTTCCATAAGTGACAGAGAGAGCTTTGTTTCAAAGCCATCAAAGGAAATCTTTGCCATTCGCTTCTCACCTGTCCTGCATGTGTTCAATTGTTCATAAAATTCTTCACCATACTGTTTTAAATCAATAACCTTTGTGGGCTGAAATGTACCGAAGAATCGTCTTGCAGCATTGTTTAATAAATAAAGGCTTCCATCTTCTTTAGCAGTAATTAATGGAACAGGTATATGATTTACCATTGCCCTTAAATATGTAAGTTCTACTTCCTGTGTCATTCTTAAATTCTTAAATCGTTCAAGAATTTCGGTAAAGGCCTCTCCCAATGCACGAAAACGTGAGCCAGAATCTTCAAAATCAAAACTCTGGCTAAAGTCTGCATATCTTACTGATGCCAGGAACCTTAGAACTTCCCGATTTATTTTATTCAGGAAAGACCATAGTTCATAGATCATCCCTAAAACGATTACAAACATCAGAAAGGTTGCAACATGATACCTGGGATTAAAAAACATATATACAAATCCGGTTATGCCGAGGCTAAGAACAGCAAGGCGAACTATTATCAAAAGTCCAAAATGTTTAAATGCCATATTTCTCCATCCTCCGGTACAGGGCTGCGCGGGTTAAACCAAGATCCTTTGCCGCTTTGCTGATTACATAACGGTTTCTTCTAAGGGCCTCAAGAATCGTTTCATGTTCGAGGCGTTCAAGGTTTAAATCTTTTTCATTTGATACCCCGATATCCTCTGTTGTATCCGGGCTCAATCCGTTATCACCATTTTCAGCAGGTGCAGGTTCAGGTGATATATTTTTAATTGTACTCATATACTGGCTTTCCAGTTGAAAATCCTCACCGCTCAAATAATCCTCCCTCGAAAGTATGACAGCACGTTCAACAGCATGCCTTAATGCCCTGACATTACCGGGCCACTGGTAACGTGCGAGAAGATCTATGGTATCAGGTTTGATCATTTTTTGGGGTTTTGAGTACTTATTGCAGTACCAGGTAACATAGTGGTTTACAATATCCGGAACATCCCCGGAACGATCCCTTAAGGGCGGCAGGTTAATCTCTACTGTGTTAAGTCTGAAAAGCAGGTCCTGACGGAAATGTTTAGGATCACTAAGCTCTTCACGAGGCATGTTTGTTGCTGCAATAATGCGCACATCAACCGGGGAGGATGTGCGTGAGCCTACCTGTGAAACCTCCCTTTTTTCAAGCACAGAAAGTAACTTTACCTGCAGGTGCAAGGGTATGTTCCCAATTTCATCAAGAAACAGACTGCCGCCATTGGCAGCTTCTATATATCCAATGCGGTCTTCCTTTGCATCGGTAAAGGAGCCTTTTTTATGGCCGAACAGCTCGGATTCAAACAGGGTCTCGGATATTGATCCCATATCCACCGGGATAAAAACCTGATCTTTTCGTTTAGACTGGCGATGGATTTCCCGTGCGATTAATTCCTTACCTGTACCGTTTTCACCAAGAATAAGTACATTTGCATCAGTAGGGGCAGCTCTCCCAACCAGTGAGAGTAGATTTTTCATTCCAGGACTGTTACCAATAATGTTCTGTTTTTGCTGACCGGTTACTTCGCTCAAGACACGATTGCTTTTCCGAAGCCTGGATGCTTCATCACGGCTTTGCCTCAATTTCAGTGTTGTTGAAATCGTGGCCAGTAAACGTTGATTGTCCCAGGGTTTAACTACATAGTCTGCCGCACCAAGTTTCATGGCTTCGACCGCCGCATTCAACGTTTACTGGCCACGATTTCAACAACACTGAAATTAATTTTTTCCAGCCACTGCATTCCCATCTTTCCGTCAGATTCACCCGGATGAAAATTCATATCCAGTAATATCACACCAAAATTTTCTTTTTTCATGAGAGATGGAATATCTTCAGGATTTTCACAGGTAATGACTGTCTGGTAGTGGCGTTCTAAAAGATAACGGGCAGAAATTAAAATGTCCGGGTTATCGTCAACAATCAGTATTTTTTCTTTTTTCATCATAAATATCCAAAATA
>JBHPCX010000174.1:0-4181 GCA_042573485.1 Thermodesulfobacteriota bacterium
AATATAACTTAAGAATATTCTGTAATATGTATTTATAACATGGCAGGTAGCCAAAATACCCGTCATATTCCTCATATAAATCATGTCCATGTGCCCTGGATACAACTTTAAATTTATTGAGTGAAGACAGCGCCAGAGTAATTTCGTTATTCCAGAAAGTATATGCCAATATTTTTTTATTTTCTATTTCGCTTTTGGCAAGGGATCTCTTTGCCCATTCTCTCACAATTTGAACCCTGGCAAGGAAATATAACAGTCTTTTAAACCTTTTTAAGTTCCATGATGTTATTTTTTTTAATAAAATTTCTTTATAAAAATAGCTGCTTTTTAAAGCTATTAAAGGATACAAATATTTATTCCGCTTTCTTAATTCCAATGAAAGCGAGTTATCTATTTCATATTCTTTAAAAGATATTTTCTCATTCAGCGTGTAT
This sequence comes from Thermodesulfobacteriota bacterium, assembly GCA_042573485.1. Classification (GTDB taxonomy): domain Bacteria; phylum Desulfobacterota; class DSM-4660; order Desulfatiglandales; family HGW-15; genus JAAZBV01. Next base: position 435 of record JBHPCX010000174.1, read on the forward strand.
GCCGGGTAAACAATTACCTTGTCAAATTTTTCACATAAGTACTTGATTTCATTTTGTATGAACGCATGTTCTGAACCTTTACCATAAGGGAAGTATTCGGTAAAAATAAGAAGTTTATTGGTAACTTTCATCTGTTTTCACTTCAGGCATATTTATAATTTCATTTAAACATTTGATGAAGGTTGTTTTGATCTGCTTTGATGGTGTAAGTATTGATAAACAACAAATATGAATCGTTGTTGGGATTGTTATTTTATACCCTCAAGATTTAGGCTGATACTATATTCCCTGCCTTTAATTTTAACATTTCTACCAGACCAGTCTGGAAATTAGGTGTAAGGAGCTGTACCGTGAACCCACTTTCGGACATTTTTCAGTCCGGCGTTGAAAAAATGTCTGGACAGGGTTTTTTCATTAAAGCTTGTATAATGGAAGTTCGCTGGGAAATCCTGGGCTCCCATAAGTGGTCTGATAATTAAGTCTAAATCTTTTTCATTTTCTTCATATATCTGAACCATGGAGTCAAAATCAGGAACCGAAACTCTAAGGGTACCACCCGGTTTGAGAACACGAACCCATTCCTCCAGCACAGTCCCAACTTTCAGATGACTGATATGCTCCAGACTATGACAGACATATATCAAATCGGCAAAACCATCTGGAAATATTGATAAATCCGTTATGTCCCTGACATAGTGCACATGGGGATATAGGCGGAGATCCACATTTATAAAATCTTTGTGATTGACACCACCGCAACCTAAATGAATGAATCTCATATTGTCCTTCAATCCGGGAAGCGCAGGTTTATTGAGAAACCACTTAAACTTATTGATTTGCTTTTTAATAAGATAATATATTTTCCCTCCAACTACTCTTTTAATAATTTGCTTTAACTTCATTGTCATTTTTTCTTTACTCAGTTGAGGTATCCGGGAGTTTATGCTGAGGTCATTTCGTTGATGTTACAATTGGAACCGTCAATGTCTATTACCGCCGAACAAGGTATAATATTTTTTTTCGAAGTTTTTCAGGGATTAAAGGCTTTATTTTCCTGTAAAGGGAAAAAATACCAGGATACTTTTCACTGTAAAAACCTATCGGGTTGAGTTTTTTGTGTGCAAAATCACGTCTGTTCAGAATATCTTTTGCAGTGAAATGTTCTGTGACTATGTCGGTATTTCTTCGGTTGAGTCTTGGCCAACCTTCAATATTACGCGTATGAGTTAATTCAGAATGAACAAGATAGCCTTTTTCTCTACAGTCCTCATAGAGATTTGTGCCGGGATATGCTTTTATAATGTGGACAGGGAAGTTTGATACTCCTAATATCTTTAATTTCATAAAAAAATCCAGACTCCTGTAAAAGCCTTCTTCTGTTTCGGCAGGGTGCCCTACTATCATAAACGCCGTAGTCGGCAATTTCAGTTCCTTACAAATTTCAGCTATCTCTAAGACCTTATCCAGAGAGTCTATTTTTTTATTCATTTTATTGAGGGTTACAGGATCACCGCTTTCTACTCCTAATCCCAGACCAACGCACCCGGAGTTCTTCATTTTAACTAGAAGATCCCGATCTAATCTATCCACCCGCACCCCGTTGTTGGCTGCCCAGGTAATGTCCTTTTTAAGGTCCTTACTTAACATAGCCAATCCATGAAAAATAATTCGGGCGCGATCCTTATTGAGAGTTAAATTATCATCCTCAAACTCGATATGTGTAATATCGTAATCAGTAATCAGAAGCCTTATTTCCTCCAGCACATTTCCAGGTGAGCGAAATCGCCAATTGTGCCCAAAAATAGGGTGAACGGAACAAAAATCACAGTTGAACGGGCAGCCTCTTGAAGTAATAATATTAACTGTTCGTTGATTAGTTGTACCCCTGGATGAAAACAACAAGTATTTATCCATCGGTAACAGGTGTCTGGCCGGGAATGGAATTTGATCCAGGTCTGCTATTTCCTGAGAACTGCCATTATTTATAATGTGGTTTTTTCCGCGAAAAACCAGTCCTTTTATATGATGAGGATCTATCCCATCCAGTAACTGCAGCAGGGGTATTTCACCTTCTCCCTGGACTACGTAATCGACATCCTCAGTCAGGGCGTGTTCAGGCATGGTAGACGGATATACGCCCCCTAATACAATATTTATATGAGGAAAACTCCTCTTAATAATATGTGCCAGATCCTTAACAATTTGTGCAAACATGGTAAATGGACATGTTATACCTATTATTTCTGTATCAGGGTCGATTCTTTGAACAATCTCCTCATAAGACAAACCCGTTTGCACTATTTTTCTGCCATAAGACCATACTTCAAAAGAGTTATCTAAACCTTCAGCCAGAGCGTCAATAATTTGAACTTTGTGACCATAAGTTTCTAAATAAGAAGCAATATAGCCTAACCCTAAATTGGCAGAAAGATAAGGAATGTTACCTACACTATACCAGGGTGGAGCAATTAGGGTAATTTTTTTATTCATAAAATTTTTTCCTCCTAAAACATACAAACATCTCTTTACTGTATAGAGGTCGCTTTCTGACTAAAATGGTATTTTGATCCTTACTACAATGATCAAGGTTCATTGGGTCCGCAATGGGGATATCATGGCGTTAACTGAAATTCAGAGAGGCAAAATATTCTTGTCTGTTATTCAAATTTTTAATGCTATTCATGGCAGGCTACCGGATATGGTAGGAGCTAATTATTTTTTTTAAGACTGTAATCGATATTTTTTCCACTGAAGCATCCTGTTGACTGTGTCCTCGTTATGTGTATGGAAATTTAGCATGAAATGGAGTTAATCATGTGTAATATTATTGGTTTTGCTAACGGTCAATTTCATCTATCGCTATGATGTGTTGTGAAATTACTGAAAGGCGTGGCAATTTTTCATGCCATTTTCTTATAAACCATATCGAAATAATTTCCTCCACTGTCACGAGAAGCAAACAAATGTCTTGAAAATTCACTGAACCCTATAGAAAAAAGGTACTTATCGACTTCATCCAATTGACAACAGCCGGTATAAGCCTCAAAATCCGCAACTTCCAACTTGATATAGTTAAATTGATTCAATATTTTTTCCGCCCCTTTTAAGACAAGCAGTTCAGCTCCTTGAGTATCCATTATAAGGGCTCCATAATCGTTTAAGGTTATATTTTCTTTTCTAACGAAAGATGAAAGAGTTATGCTTTCAAGAATGATAGAGCGCTCAATAGTCACCGAGGGCCAGATATCTTTATGCAGGTTTAATTCGAATATCGATGATGACTCCCCTTCATTACTCGCGATATTAAATTTATATTCTTCATCGTCCATATCTGTAATCAGATATTGAAAAGCTCTTTGCCTGCTATACCCTTCCAGATTTTGCTCTAACACATGAAACACTTCCGGGATTGGTTCAATCCAAACAACATCAAGGTTATAATCTTTATAAACATCCCTTTCCTGGCCGGTATTTGCTCCTACATGAACGATACCATTGACTGACAACAAGAAGTCTTCTCTATTAAAAATTGTTTTTAACGAGTTAAGTGTTTTTCTTCCTATTCTGGTTTTACGAATTAATTTAAATATCTTTTTTTTCATATTCTGTCTGTGTTGAGGGGATTAATAAAGGTGTTCGATTCGCGAATTAGTATATTCCGGCTTTTGCTTTTTATATAAGTATTTTTGATTGAGATATGTAAATAAAAACTAAGATTAAAATCAATTTTTCATTAAAAAAGTGTTC
>JBHPCX010000175.1:0-4069 GCA_042573485.1 Thermodesulfobacteriota bacterium
CTATCCAGCTGAGCTACGGGCGCATTTAATAAGGGATTTTCCTATCAAGTATCCCGTAAGTTGTCAATTATAAATCAGAGGTAAAAACCTTTTTTCTTCTATTCTTCAGCCATCTTTTTGTAGGTTTTATATCTCTCCAAAACGTCTTTTTGCGCTACTTCAAAGAGCTTTTCGGCATTCTCCGGGAATGTCCTTGTAAGACTTGAATATCTTACCTCTCCCATGAGAAAATCCTTTACATCTCCCTTTGGTTCCTTTGAATCAAGAATAAATGGATTCTTACCTTCTTCCGCCAGTAAAGGATTATAACGATACAGTGGCCAGTAACCGCATTCAACAGCCTTTTTCTCCTCTTCCTGGCTCAAACCCATGTTAATACCATGGTTAATACAGGGTGAATAGGCAATGATAAGTGAAGCACCCGGATATGATTCAGCCTCAGTAAGGGCTTTCATAAACTGGTTTTTATTTGCACCCATTGCAACCGAAGCAACGTACACATAGCCATAGGTCATTGCCATTCTTCCAAGGTCCTTTTTGCGGGTTTCCTTTCCGCTGGCCGCGAATTTTGCTACCGCGCCAGTAGGAGTGGCTTTTGAAGACTGTCCCCCTGTATTGGAGTAGAGTTCTGTGTCCAGGACAAGAATATTCAGGTCATGTCCCATTGCCATAACGTGGTCCAGGCCTCCATAACCAATATCATAAGCCCATCCGTCACCGCCGAATATCCATATGGATTTTTTCGTCAGGTAATCCGATCTGTCTAAAATTTCCACCAGCACAGGATTAAATTCTTTTCCTGGTGTCGTCAGTTCAATTTCAATATATTCGAGTATTTTGTGACCGTATTCCTTTGATTTATCACCATCATACATATTGGACAACCACCCTTCAAAGGCGGTTTTAAGATCACCGGAAACATCACTTTCCATGGCTTCTTTTATTAAATCAGCCAGTTTATTTCTTCTTTGACTTACTGAAAGTTCCATTCCGAATCCGTATTCGGCATTGTCTTCAAAAAGAGAACTTGCCCAGGTCGGTCCGTGTCCCTCATCATTTACCGTGTAGGGGCAGCTCGGGGCTGAACCGCCATAAATAGAAGAACATCCCGTCGCGTTGGCGATCATCATCCTGTCACCATACAGCTGTGTAATTACCTTAATGTAGGGTGTTTCACCACAGCCGGCACATGCTCCTGAAAACTCAAACAGAGGCTTTCTGAATTGACTTCCCTTGACCGATGTGATCGGCATAAGGTTATCCCTTGTTGGGAGCCCTGTTGAAAAAATGTGATTTTTAACCTGAGCGTCTTTTTGAGACGCAAGAGATTTCATAATAAGCGCTTTTTCCTTGGCCGGACATACCTGGGCGCAATTGCCGCATCCTGTACAGTCAAGAGGGCTGATCTGTATCCTGTACTGGAGTCCTTCAAGCTCCTTCCCCTTCGCATCAATGGTCTGGAATTCATCAGGCGCATCTTTCAGGCCGTCATCGTCAGCCAGTACAGGCCTTATTACTGCATGAGGACATACAAATGAGCATTGATTACACTGGATACAGTTTTCAGATATCCATTCAGGAACACTTATGGCAATACCTCTTTTTTCATACCTGGTTGTACCAGTGGGAAAAACACCGTCAGGACTGAAAGCACTTACCGGCAGGCTGTCTCCCTTCTGTGCAAGCATCGGCCTCATTACATCTGCAACGAATTCGGGCTCATCATCATTTTCCATATATTCTTCATGCCCGGCTGATGCCCATGATTCAGGATAGTCTATCTTTTCAAGGAACCCAAGTGACTTGTCAACCGCGTCAATGTTCATTTTGACGATTTTATCTCCCTTTTTACCATATGTCTTTTTGATAGCATCCTTCATGTAATTTATTGCTTCATCAGGCGGAATTACATTAGCTATCTTAAAGAACGCGGCCTGCATGATCATATTGATTCTTCCACCCAGCCCGACTTCACCGGCTATTTTAACAGCGTCAATATTATAAAAGCTTATATTTTTTGTTGCGATGATCCTTTTAAGGTTATCAGGCAGTGTTTTTTCCATCTCTTTCAATGACCATGGAGAATTAAGTAAGAATGCCCCGCCTTCTATGATGCCGTCAAGCAAGTCAAACTCATTAACATATGACGGGTTATGGCATGCTATGAAATCCGCCTGTGTAAGAAAATAAGCTGACTGAATAGGCTCGGGAGAAAACCTGAGATGAGAGATTGTACTGCCCCCGGATTTTTTCGCGTCATAGGAAAAATAGGCCTGGGCGTACATATCAGTATTCTCACCGATGATTTTTATGGCATTTTTATTTGCGCCTACTGTGCCGTCGGCCCCCAGTCCCCAGAATTTACACCTCACAGTACCTTCGAGCGATGTATCAATTGCATCTGATACTTCAAGTGACGAATGATTTACATCGTCATTGATCCCCACCGCGAAATGATTTTTCGGCACACTTGAACGCAGATTGTCAAACACCGCCTTAACCATGGTCGGAGTAAAGTCCTTGCTTCCAAGACCGTATCTGCCGCCCGCAATAACAGGTGTGAAATCTTTTTCCTGGAATACTGTGCATACATCCTGATAAAGAGGTTCTCCAAGGCCTCCGGGGACCTTTAACCTGTCAAGTACGGCTATGCTGCTCGAAGTGGATGGCAGCGCCCTGAAAAAATGTTCCCTGGAAAACGGATTGTAGAGGCGGACTTTAATGAGACCGACCCTTTCACCAAGGTTGTTCAGGTAGTTAACTGTTTCTTCAATAACATCACAGCTTGATGCCATGGAAACAATGACCCTGTCTGCTTCCGGATCCCCCACATAATCAAAGAGGTTATATCTTCGGCCGGTAAGATCGCCAACCTTATCCATTTCTTCCCGAACAATATTAGGAATCACTTCGTAATAGGGGCTGGCTGCCTCCCTGTTTTGAAAGAAAATATCAGGATTTTGCGCTGTACCCCTCAGTTGGGGGTATTCAGGGTTTAAGCACCTGCTTCTGAAATTTTCAATTGCATCCCAGTCTACAAGTTTTGCCATATCCTCATAATCTATCATCTCAATTTTCTGTATTTCCATTGAAGTCCTGAAACCATCAAAAAAATGTACAAAGGGTAAACTGGTTCTTATACTCGCCAGGTGAGATACAAGTGCAAGGTCCATTACCTCTTGAACAGAAGCGGAGGCAATCTGGCTGAAACCCGTTTGTTTTACAGCGTTAATATCAGAGTGATCTCCGAAAATTGAAAGAGCATGGGTTGATACAGCTCTTGCAGATACATGAAAGACTGTCGGCATTATTTCACCGGCGATCTTGTACATATTAGGTATCATTAATAATAAGCCCTGGGATGCAGTAAATGTGGTGGAAAGACTGCCTGCTGAAAGCGCGCCATGGACGGCTCCTGCCGCGCCGGCTTCTGACTGCATTTCTACAACATTCAGTACCTGATTAAATATATTCTTTCTTCCGTATGCTGCCCATTCATCACAGTATTCTCCCATCGAACTGGATGGGGTAATAGGATAAATTGCCGCTACTTCACTCATGGCATATGCAACATGGGCTGCAGCTTCATTACCTTCTATTGTCATTTTTTTAGAGCTCATATGACTCTCCCTTCATTTGTATTGATTTCTTATGTTGAGGAAAAACTCATAATTTATAGTATTTTACTATGGATGTAAATTGTTAATGTTAGTTTTCTGGATGAATGCTATCTTATTATTTTAAGAAAGCGTTTCCAGCGAGGCCATGACTTCCAGTTGGACCATGACCAGTAAATAATCAGTGCTTTACCTTTTATCTTTTCCAGTTTTACAAATGATTCATTCTCCCAGTACCTGCTGTCCTGGCTGTTATCCCTGTTGTCGCCCATCACGAATATAGAATTTTCAGGTACAGTTACAGGACCGTAGTTTTCCTTTTTTGCAATCTGGTCAAGGATAAAGTGTCTGTTGCCGTCAAGTACTTCTTCAAAGACATCAGCATCACGAACGGATTCATCACTGAATTTGTCAATAAGCGTATGTTCTATTCTTTCATTATTGACATACGG
>JBHPCX010000176.1:0-3977 GCA_042573485.1 Thermodesulfobacteriota bacterium
TTAGTTAAGCTACCGCGAAGCGGTTTCGTGCATCTTGCCAGTATATGGAATTTTCACACCCTCTAAAAATCTTGGATATCTAAAATATATATGGCTCGGTCAATGTAGTGATTACTGAACCTTCAATCCATCGATTTTGAAGGTTTCTTCCGCTAATCAAAAGCAAATCTGATAGCCAAATTTTATATGCTACGAGAAAATTAAACTCGGAACCGAGGAAAGGATACCCGTTTTTCCTCCGAGTCCCCGCCGCTCAGAGGCTGTGATATTCTCCGAAAAGGTCAAAATATCAACAACTTCAAAAACATGAGATATGTCTGACATCTAACCGCTCGAATATTGGCTCCTCATTTAATTTGGATTGATTTTAATCATATTTAGGAGTATTAAGAATACATACCGTTCAATAATAAACTTATTTGGGTAGTCCTTACCGGATGGTCATTAAATATTTATACTTCAAGTCGTAAGGAATTTGAGGTTTAAGAAGTAAATATATTGGCAAGATATTCCTATAATTCATGGTAAAAAATATTAAAATTGTCGCGCTTGTTATCATCTGCTCGTTAATCTTGACGACACCATCCAGTGCAATCGAATCAGCGTGCGCTCAAATTGAATCAGGATGGCTTCATGAAATTCGTATGGGTATATTCGCACATGATGTAGACGGTCTTTGGAGCGGTCAACAAAAGGAAAGCGGGGTTGATTATAATTTTGAAATTTTATTAAAACATCCCAGGTTTTCCTTTTTTTGGGGCACTGTATACCCTAATTCCGGCTTGAGCATCAATGACCGAGGGGATACGAACAAGCTATATTTGGGCCTGCTCTGGGAACACCAGATGCAATCCGGTATGTTCCTGAATCTTGGTATCGGAGTTGCCTTGCATGACGGGAAGTTAGAGACCATCGAAGAAAACAAGAAAGAGTTTGGATCACACGTACTCTTCCGCATACCAATAGAGATCGGATATGCACTGAATAAGCGTCACCGACTATTGATCACTTTTGAGCATATATCAAACGCCTATTTGGCAGACCCAAACGAAGGAATGGATTCACTTGGACTAAAGTATAGCTACCGTTTCTAAAAATGATAATGGGAGAAAGATCCTTGAAATGACAATTATTTGCATTATTGAAATGTCAAGACCTCCATTACTTTCCAACAATGGACCGTCAGTGTTCAATCGGGATATACGGTGAGATTACGATAAGTAGTCGCCATTTGAGGCAGAAAGATGTGTCACCATTTTTACTCTTAGCCCCTAACTCTCAGAACTTTGATATCCTCCAACAAAATCATAATATCACCTACCTCAAAAACCTTTGATATGTCTGACATATCCACGCTTGGCTCTAATTACAGATATCTATTTATGGCAGGTTTCCAAGCAGTGCTGAAATCTTGAATATCTACAACATACTTGCATTTTTGGGTGGCTTGTAAAAAAAATATGATATGAAAGTGTCAATGGAAGTTTCAATTAGCTTTCCGATTTTGTCGGGTCAAGTATAGGTTAGGATAATGCACCACCCAAACAATCCTATCCCCATGGCAGATGACATCTTTATGGTGGATCAGGGTTCCAAGGTCATGAGGCACAATCTGAAGTATCCCCTGAAAGCTTTGATAATCCGTGTTTTAAGGCAGGTAATACAATCTCAAGGTTTTCCCTTACCCCCCTGGGGCTGCCCGGAAGATTGATAATGAGGCATTTCCCCCTGACTCCGGCCATTGCTCTTGAGAGCATGGCGTGAGGTGTCTTTTTCAGGCTTGCCGCCCTCATGGCTTCTGAAATCCCCGGCACTTCAAAGTCAATTATCTGCCTCATTGCCTGGGGGGTAACATCCGTGGGACTGAGCCCTGTTCCGCCGGATGTAATTATAAGAGAAAGCCCTTTATTATCGCTCCAGTCAATCAGGGTATCTGTAATATCTTCTATCCTGTCAGGCACAATACCTTTTATTGCCAGGTCAAAGCCTTCGGCCTTTAGCATATCTGCTGCTATTCCACCGCTTTCATCAACCCTGTCACCGCGCGCTCCTTTATCACTCATTGTAAGGACGCCGGCTTTGAATATTTCAGACATTAATCCTCTGTTTTCGATGCAGCGATTATTTTTTCCGCCAGGTTACCCGGAACTTCTTCATAGTGGGATTGTTCCATCCTGAATGAACCTCTACCTGCCGAAATTGAGTTAAGATCAAGGGCGTATTTTAATACCTCTGACATGGGAGCCTGGGCCTTTATTACCTGGTTTTTACCTTCGCTGTCCATTCCCAGCACTTTTCCTCTTCTTCCATTGAGATCTCCCATTACATCGCCCATGTTTTCTTCCGGGACCACAATCTCCATTTTCATTATGGGTTCAAGGAGTATTGGGCTGGCTTCCTGAACACCTTTCTTAAAGCACATACTGGCCGCGATTTTAAATGCCATTTCAGAGGAGTCAACATCATGAGATTTTCCATCATAAAAACGTACCTTAAGATCTACTACAGGGTATCCGGCCTGAACACCATTAGCGAGTGATTCCTGAAGACCTTTTTCTACAGCAGGAACAAAGTTCCTGGGAACATTCATACCGACCAGTGCCTCTTCGAATTCAAAACCTTCGCCCCTTGCCTTTGGTGAAAGGTCAAAGTGTACTTCGGCAAACTGACCTCGCCCGCCCGACTGTTTTTTATGCCTGTAAATGATGCCTTTTACCGTCTTTTTAATGGTTTCTCTGTAAGGTACTTTTACCGGTTTAAGGTTAACTTCGACACCGAATTTGCGGTTCAACTTTTCACAGGTTGTTTCCAGGTGAATCTGGCCTGTTCCCGAAAGTATGATTTCCGCTGTTGCCTGGTCCCTGTCCAGCTTAAGTGTCGGATCTTCTTCGACCAGCCTGGCAAGGGATGAAAATATCTTGTCTTCAGTGCCCTTTGTTTTTGCTTCGACAGCATATGATATGACAGACGGAAGCAGGTCAATCATTTTATATATTATCGGATCCTTTTCATTGCAGAGTGTATCACCTGTCATGGTTTCTTTCAGTTTCGCAAGGGCAATAATATCTCCTGCAACAGCTTTTTGAACCGCCTGCTGTTTTTTACCTTCCATGATAAAGAGCTGCCCCAGTTTTTCCTTTGATTCTCTGGTTGCATTATATACTGTTGAATCTGCATCAACTGTTCCCGACACGATCTTCAGGATGCTGAGTTTGCCGGCAAATGGATCAGCCAGTGTTTTGAATACGAGGGCTGAAAAAGGTTCGTCCTCAGAGGCCTTTCTTTTGATAGCTTCATCCGAACCTGGTTTGGTGCCTTCCAGGAAAGTGTTTTCGTCAGGAGAAGGAAATCCTTGAATAATAACATCCATCAACTGAGCTACACCCATATTGAGTGTTGCAGAGCCGCACACGATTGGAGTAATGAGCCCTGACTTTATACCCTCGTAAAATGTATTTTCTATGTCTTTATCGTCCAGGTCTTCTCCTTCAAGATATTTTTCCATGAGATCGTCGTTTGCTTCAACGATATTTTCAATCATCTGTTCACGCAATTCATTAACAGTGTCTGTCATATCTTCGGGAATATCAGCAGTGTCGAACTTTCCTGAACCGTCTTTGGCTGAGATATAGGCCTTCATTTTTATCATATCAACTACACCCTGGAAGTTGTCTTCGGCTCCGATGGGCAGCATGACGGGTGTGGCCCTGGAGTTTTCAAAGGTTTCTGTAATTTCATTAACTACTTTGTCAAAATCAGCACGCTCCCTGTCCATTTTGTTGATAAAGATTATTCTGGGCATATTTCGATCATCAGCAAATTGCCATACTTTTTCAGTACCTATTTTTACACCTGCGGTTGCATCAAGAACAATAACCGCCCCGTCAGCAGCCTGAAGAGAGGCCTTTGAGTCAGAGAGAAAATTATCATCACCAGGTGTGTCTATTATATTGATGTAATTCTTTTTCCAGTCACAG
>JBHPCX010000177.1:0-3915 GCA_042573485.1 Thermodesulfobacteriota bacterium
ATTTTTCTCCTTTTGTTAAACGTTAATAAAATTCCTCCTTTTATGGAAAGATTCTGTTCATTATTAGTATATTCTCAGGATAAAAACAGAGTCAAAATCCATATTATTGGGGTGTTTATATATTAGGGTAGTCAACGCATTTGAGAAGATCCAAAAAGTGTTTATATCATGTAGTTATTAACACCCTTGCCTCCTGAAAATTACTCTCCTTGAAATCAATTAAACTTACTTTGACATAGATAATTTAATGAGTTAATATTTCAAAAATTAAAATCATTTACTTGTCTTATCTAACTAAACCTCAAAAACAATAATCGCTTTTTTCTGGTCTTAAAACCTTATAACGAGAGGGTTGTCATGACGGAAAAACGTGTTAAACGAAAACTCAGCGCTATTCTAAGTGCAGATGCGGTAGACTATAGCCGTCTAATGGGTGAGGATGAGGTATCGACTGTCCGAACTTTAGAATCATATCGAGCTATTATGTCTGATCTCATTGAACAGTTCCGTGGGAGAGTTGTTGATTCTCCCGGTGATAACCTGCTGGCAGAGTTTTCAAGTGTAGTGGATGCTGTGCAGTGTGCTGTTGAAATCCATGAAGTAATAAGAGCTAAGAACGAGGAATTGCCTGAAGACCGCAAAATGTTCTTTCGCATCGGAGTAAATCTTGGAGATGTCATTGAAGAGGGAGATCGTATTTATGGTGACGGGGTCAACATAGCAGCGAGATTAGAGGGCTTAGCAGAAGCTGGAGGAATTTGTATCTCAGGTAGTGCCCATGAGCAGATCAAGAACAAGTTGGCTTTGGGATATGAGTATATTGGGGAACATAGTGTCAAGAACATTGCTGAACCATTGAAGGTATACAGAGTTCCTGTAGGCCCAAAAGCTTTAATAATCAAGAAAGAGGAAAAGAATAAAACTAAATTAAAGAAGCAATCAACTGCTCAGAGTTCAAGAGATAAGATTGAAGAAAACGGGTTACGGAAAACACTAATATGGGTATTAACCGTCATTCTCATATCGATCATCTTTGGGGTTGCTATCTGGAATACTAGAAAGCCTGAACCTCCTCGACTTACCAGGTTTTATCACGAGTTAGAGTGGCCAGAGGGCCATATCTTTTTTCCTGGCACTCTAATTTTTGCAGTTTCACCAGATGGCACTCAGGTCGTTTATTCTTTGGGTTTATTTGCCCCAAAGGATATATCCTTGAGCAAAACAGCAATGGGAGGCCTTTACTCGCTATCTTTTAGTGAACTTGATGCACGAATTATTGTCGGAACTGAAGGTAAAGGCATCAATTCACCATTTTTCTCACCTGATGGTAAATGGATAGCTTATTTTTCGGATAATAAGTTATGGAAGATCCCCGCTTTAGGCGGAGCACCTATACCATTATGTGATATAGCTACTGGTATTGGAATCCCTTATACTTCAAATAGGGGATATGCTGGAAATTGGGTAGGAGATAAAATAATATTTTCAGGAGATAAAACCCCAGGCGTTATGCAAATTTCTGATAATGGAGGAACTCCTAAACAGCTTTTTGAAAAAGAGAATGAATGGGCTTTTCTTTTTCCTCAACTTCTGCCTAATGGTAAGTCTGTTCTATTTACCAAAATAGAAAACTATCAAAATATTTTTATTACAGTTCGATCGCTTGAAACTGGAGAAACCAAGCAAATAATTCCTGGCTATAAAGCCCGTTATCTTCCAACGGGACATCTAATTTATTCAACAAGTTCAGACCAGTTAGAAAATTATAGCGGGAATTTGTTCGCCGTCCCGTTTGATATTGATAAACTGGAGGCAACGGGGGAACCAGTATTAATGATTGAAAACGTTCATAATAAAGGAGCTAGTTATGCTATATCAGATTCAGGTACATTGGCTTATCATCAGGGAGTAATACCCCCTGCAATTACCCTTGAAACGTCCTTGGCATGGGTAGACCGTGATGGAAAAGTGGAGCAATTTAATGCACCACCTCGAAGTTATGGTTCCCCTAAAATCTCTCCAGATGGAAATCAAGTGGCCTTTGCGATACATGAAAAAATAATCCAGAATAATGAAGAAAAGTGGATTAATGAAATCTGGATTTGGGACGAAGTTCGCAAAACCCTTAGTAAGATAACTTCTGATAAAGGATATAATTCAGCACCCATTTGGACTCCTGATGGTGAACGGATAGTCTATATTTCAGCTGGTGGTATATTTTGGAGACCAGCCAATGGCACGGGAGAACCCGAAAAATTAGTTTCAGACCCAGATCGAAGAATTTTGAGTCTCTCCTCCTTTTCAAACGATGGGAAATATTTGGTAATGACGGAAATGGTTGTTGAAGAAAATGCGGATATGCCCACATCGATAAGGAATGTGGATATATCCATATTATCGATGGAAGATGGCCACAAACGAATACCCCTACTCCAAACTGAAGATGTAGAACTCAATCCGAAAATTTCACCTGATAATCAATATATTGCTTATACATCCTATGAAACAGGTCAGGGAGAGATTTATGTACGTCCTTTCCCAGATGTAGAAAAAGGAAAATGGCAAATCTCCCAAGGTGGTGGAACCAACCCGTTATGGTCATCAGATGAACGAGAGTTGTTTTATATCAGTTCGGATGGTGCTGTGATGGCAGTTGATATAGAAACAAAACCAACATTCGACCATGGAACACCAAGGATACTATTTCATAATGAATACAATATCATGGCTCCTTGGGACATCCACCCAGACGGAAAACGTTTTTTATTGTCGGTGGGTGAAGACATAGAATTCGATGAATTCGATTTAGATTCCCCTACTAAGATAAATATCGTTTTGAACTGGTTTGAAGAATTGAAGGAACGGGTACCGGTGGATTGATTGGATTAATTACGTCTGAAACTTGAATTGGATAGAGTGTTTATATCACGGAGTTTTTATAACCCCTGAAAATGATGCAAAAGTGTTTATATCGATAAGTAATATTGCGTTTCAGGATTATTGACGACTGGCAAAAGGAGTCAATAAACAAGAATTAATTCTCGAATAACAGTAACCTAGAAAAAATTCTCGCTACTCACTTGTCAAACATTTTTATGTAGACTAGACAAATAAAGAGAATTTATCACATGAAAAGGCAAATTATTAAATTACTTGCTGTAGTGGTATTCGTTTTCATTCATATACCATGCCAAACAACTTCAAAAAATTTTGAAACTAGAGAATCAAGAGACTATTGTTCTGTAATAAAGGAGCCTCTATTTGATAGAAAATCATCACCCGTTAAATATGATTATAGTGAAGTTGATAAATACGCATTAAATACACCAAAAAAATATGAACAATCTATTGATTTGTTAAGAGATTATTTAATAAATGGCACAAATAATGATTTTGAAAAAGTCAGATCAGTTTTTACATGGATTGCCAATAACATTAATTATGATATAGATTCATATTTTTCTGAAAATAATGATATTAATTTAAATGACGATATTCTTATTACAAAAAAAGCTGTGTGTGGCGGATTTGCTCAACTTTTTGAAGATATACTTAGCTCGGAAGTAAAAACTATTACAATTTCTGGATATGCTAAAGATTCTAAATACTCACAAGTTGATAGATTCAATGGAAAGCCAAATCACGTTTGGAATGCTGTAAAAATTGATAGCAAATGGTATCTTCTTGATGTAACATGGGCAGCCGGTCATATAAACAAAAATAAAAAATATGTTAAAGAATTTGATGACACTTATTTTCTCACACCACCTGAACACTTTATATTTGATCATCTTCCAATAGATAATAGATGGCAATTAATATCAACGCCCATTTCTTTAAATGAATTTGAAGAATTGATTCACTTAAAAGCTTCATTTTTCGCTATGGGCTTCTCTTCTGATGAAGTATTTAAAA
>JBHPCX010000178.1:0-3811 GCA_042573485.1 Thermodesulfobacteriota bacterium
GAGTTCAAGCTTCCCTTGTATGCTGATCTTCCTTCAATGCCTGAGCATGAAAGGAAGGTGATATGGGGTTTAATGGTGGGAAATGAGGGAAAAACACTGGTGCCCATATTCCACACATTCCAGAACGCGGGATTCGATCCTGAAAAGGATATGCTCCAGGCCACTCTGCAGCCACCTGATCTATATACATGGGGTTCATGGTGGAAAGGATATGGCCCTCGCCAGTACAGGACTTTAAGCGGAGGCGGTCCTTTATTTGACTGGAATCTCAAAACCAGCCTTGAGGGCCTTTATGCTGCCGGCTCTACACTTGCATGGGGAAGCGACCATTCGGGATCGGCATGTACCGGACGGTATGCCGGCAGGAATGCTGCTGTGTACGCTCTCAAGGCAAAGGATAGTTTAACCGATAGAAACCAGGTGGAAAATGAAAAAGAGAGGGTATACGCACCGGTAAGACGGAAAAAAGGCATGGGTTGGAAAGAGCTGAAGGCAGGTCTTTCCAGGATAATGCAGGACTACTGCGGTGAAGTCAAAAATGAGGAGACTCTTCAACTGGGATTAAACTGGATTAACAGTATCAAGGAAAGCGAGCTCTCAATGGCATATGCCAGGAATCCTCATGAGCTGGGAAGAAGCATTGAGTTCATGGCAAGTGTTAACCTGTGCGAGGCTGTTATTCATGCCAGCCTGAACAGAAAGGCAAGCAGTCCAAGACTTGATATGTACAGGCTTGACTACCCCGAGGCGGACCCGACTGAATGGAACAAGTATTTAACCATAAAGCTGGAGGACGGAGAAATCAAGACAGGTGAAGAGCCTTTTAAATACTGGCTGCTGCCGCCATATTCCGACAGGTATGAGGACAATTACCGGATTCACAGCAATCTGGATTAACAGATAAGGAGGTTAGGATAAAATGGAAGACCAGGCTTATTTAACAGCTAACCCAATCATGCCCAATGAGTGTGTTGAGATAAATACTGAACTTTGCATTGGCTGTAATACATGCGTTGATGTATGCCGTTCCGATCTATTAATGCCCAATCATGAAAAGGGCGAACCTCCATATATTATGTATCCCGATGAATGCTGGTTTTGCGGATGCTGCGTGGAACACTGCCCTGTAGAGGGCACGATTACACTGGTATTTCCCATGAACCAGCGTGTGGCCTGGAAGAGAAAGGAAACAGGAGAGCACTTCAGGCTGGGAATGAAGAATCCGCCGCCGCCCAACAAAAAACCGCCGATAGGATAAGCCTGCCCGGTGAAATGCTTCGAAGCAGTATTTCACCGGGCAAATTGTCCATAGTTTATTGTTTATAGTTCATCTGTTCTGGACACCTGCCATTGCTAAAGTTTCCACTGTCGTTTTCTGTTATTGCTTGATAAAATGGTGGACAGAGAGGCTACGGAGGGACAGTTAGCTTCTCATTTTAAACCATAAACCATAGACTAAAAACAATAAACCATCTTTTAACCAGAAACCATAAACAAGAAACTAGAAACGGTCTTATTCCTCTTCTTTGCTGCCGATAGGGACTTCAGGTATTGTTGTGATAAGGAGGAAGGAAAGCAGTGTTGCAATGGCCCCGAACCAGAAAACATTTTTTATACCGACCGACATTGCTTTCCTGATTGCTTCAACTGTCGGTTGAAAAAGCGCTTCACCTTCGCTTCCCATTTCTTTGAAACTGTTTTCAAGTCTTTCCATGTCAGGTGCCGATAGAAGTACCTGGGAGTCTATCAGGGAGGTCATAGTTTCCCATTCTGCGCGACTGGTTAATTCATCAGGCAGGGAGGCTGCCAGGGTTCTGGTATAGGAGGACTGTTCGATGGAACCCAGGACAGCGGGAGAAATGGATACTCCCATCATCAGGCAGAAAAAGGATGCACCCATTGCCGCACCCAGGATACGCTTGGGAACAGCGTTCTGGATAACCATGGTATTCACCGTAGGAATAGCACCCAGCCCCAGGCCTGCCAGTGTAGTGATGAGCGCACTTATAATAACCGGTGTTTTTTCATCCAGCATAATAACCGAGAACATGGCTATTGTGACAATGGCGTACCCGGTAATGTACATCCATTTATAACGCCTTGTCTTGGCAAGTATAAAACCGGCCGGAACTCCGACCAAGGCCATCAGGAAGGGGTAAGGGGTGAAGACAACTCCGCTCAATGTGCCATCAATTCCCTGGACCCCCTGGAGGAACATGGGGAAATACATCATCATTCCCATCTGTCCAAATAAACCAAGAAACCCGGCAACTACAACTGTATTAAAGGAGCGGTTACGGAGTACTATAGGATCCAAAAGGGGCTCTTTTGTCCTGTATTCCACCAGGAAAAATAAAGTCCAGGAAATAACCGAGACGATGATCAGAATTATTATAGGCCTTGATAACCATGGATATGTAACACCGCCAAGGGATATACCTATAATTGCCGTAGAAGATGCCACGATCATCAGCAGGCATCCCCTGATATCTATTTTCCGCTTCAAACCCCGATCTGCCAGGGCCGGAATACCAATAGGAACAAGAAAAAGGCAGATAATGAATAGAAAAGATGTAATCCAGAAAAGATACTGCCATCCCCATCCGCCGGCGAACCACCCGCCCAGTATTGGACCAAATAAAGAAGCTATACCCAGGGGAAGCTGCAGCAGGCCGATCCATTTGGCTCTTTGCACCGGGGCAAACATGTCTCCGACTATTGCAAATACCAGGGGCATTATTGCACCGATTCCAAAGGACCTTATAGCCGAGACAGCAATAAAGAAAACAAAGTTTGTACTGAGTACGCTCAAAATGGAACCCGCGATACACAGGATCAATGATATAATCAGCATTATTCTTCGGCCGTACATATCGGAGAGCTTGCCGAATATCAGGGTAACAACCGCCCCGGCAAGCCCGGGTATCGAAACAGACCAGGCATATATAGCCATACCGTCCAGGTTTGCAGCTATAATGGGCCGCGCTATGTTGAGGGCCTGGATGGAAAAACTCATTGTTCCGTAGGTAAGAAATATGGTTATTAATCCAAGTACTCTTTGTCTTTTATCATAGTTATACAGGGCGGGCTGCTCAAGGGACATCAGGGGTCCTCCTCTCCGGGGATGCTGAAAAGCCGGGATTATGAAGTTTAATTAAAACCGCCAACAGACGTGTAAAACGAGTTGATTATGAAAAACTAAGAGACCAGACCTTTACTATTGTCAAAAAACAATAAAAATATCAATAAGATTCTCCGGTATTGAAAGGCAATGGAAGGAGTATACCCATGTGAAATAACCTGAGGCAAGCCTTCCCCTGGTTAATGAATATCAGGGGAAAGCTGATCATGCTCTCATATTTTTAGGCAAGGAGTTCAAGGGATAGCTTTACTTTTATTAATACATCCTATATTTTTTATTTCATAATAAAATATATATCATTGGAGAGACCATGCAGGTAAAAGAAAAGTACAGGAGTTTATCAAAGGAAGAGTTGCTGGATGAGGTATATAAGCTTGGCGTTGATTTCGAAAGATATTCGGGGAGCTGTTCCCAGTGTACGGCTGCCGCACTCCATGAAATTCTTGACTTTGAACCGGTAATTGTAAAGATCGCGTCTTCCTCATGCGGCGGTCATGCCGGGTGTTCTACGGGAACCTGCGGCGCGGTTGTAGGCGGCACCATTGTGCTGGACTATTATCTTGGCCGTCCCGCGGACCTCCTTTCAGCAACGAGTGAAAATCAGGAAGGACATGACGCGCTAAGACATGGCTAGAATAAGTATGAGAACCACTGACCCATTAGACAGGG
>JBHPCX010000179.1:0-3792 GCA_042573485.1 Thermodesulfobacteriota bacterium
AAAGAATATGCCTGTTGACTGTGGAATACAGGGGAATATCAAGGTAGTATTAGACGAGCTGAACAAAAGGCTTCAGAATGAATTATCAGAAGATATAAGAAACAGTATTGAAAAGAGGATAGAAAAAATAAAAGATGAAAAAGCCGTCATAAATGAACAACTGGAAAAACAGATTAAAGATGAGAAAAACAACAGCCCGGTTGCCGTATCAAGTATTATGAAAGAAATTGATAATTTAATGACGGAAAACACTGTAATTGTTGATGACTGCTGGTCTTCATCACAGATGTTAAGGCAGATTGTTAATTTCTCAAAATCCGGCCAGTTTATAAGAGCACGCAAGGGCGGAAGCATAGGCTGGGGGCTTCCCGGGGCTATGGGAATAAAACTGGGCGCTCCTCATAAGAGGGTTATCGCGGTATGCGGTGACGGCAGCACTGCCTGGTCAATGCAGAGCCTGTGGACCGCGGCTAAATATAATATCCCTGTAACATATGTTATTACCAATAATGGTGTTTACAGGCAGGTGAAGCTCGTAAGAAAAAAGGTCCTGGGAGAATATGACCTTACTGAAAGACATACTGGAATGGATATTGACAAACCTGTAATAAACTTTAAAATGCTTGCGGAATCAATGGGCGTTAAGGGTGTACAGGTTGATAGACCGGATGAACTCAAACATGCGCTGGAAGACGCGGTAAACAGTGATATGCCCAGGCTTGTTGAAGTCTTTATTGAAAATAAACCGGGGAATTAAAAAGGTATTTTCAGGGTAAGTGACCCTGCTTTTAAAGTAATTTAAGGTAATACCTTCCATAAAGGTTGTTTCATATCCCTAATTCAATACAATCTGTTATTTCAACCAGTAAGAGAACAGTTTTGTGTAGGATTTTTTCTTATACGCTGAACTTGACTGTCTGTCCTTACTGTTTCGAATTCATATACGTATGGAAAACGCTGGAAGCATCCTGAGTTTATTAAGAAAGATGCTGCCCCGGCAGGAGAAAATATTTGATGAACAGAATTATAAAAAGATGGAAAACAGAAGGAGGATATAGAGAAGTCCTTGTTCTGGCAATTCCCCTTATTATCAGCACAGGGACTGTTTCGGTCTATTACTTTGTAGACAGGATGTTTCTTGCCTGGTATTCGGCTGAAACACTGGCCGCCTCAATGCCGGCAAGTATGATGGCCCATACCTTCATGAGTTTTTTCATGGGAATAGGCGGATATGCAAGCGTCTTTGTAGCACAATATTATGGAGCGGCAAGATATAACCGTGTTGGTCCGGTAATATGGCAGGCAATATATATTTCGGCAGCAGGCGGTATGCTAATGATTTGCCTTATCCCTTTTTCAAAGGGCATTTTCTCCTTTTTTGGGCATGCACCCCTCATACAGCATTATGAAGATATCTATTTCAGGATACTCTGCCTTTGCGGATTTCCCGGAATAGCTGTGTCTGCTGTCTCAGGGTATTTTTCAGGGCGGGGCAAGCCCTGGCCCGTTGCCTGGGTAAATATTACCGGAGTGATTATAAACCTGGTTCTGGATTATATTTTCATATTCGGCAAAATGGGTTTTCCTGAAATGGGGATAAGGGGGGCAGGTTATGCCACACTTATTGCTAACATATCTACACTTTGCATCTTCTTTTTTCTTATTTCCAGGGGATCGCAAAACAGGGTTTATTATACACTTAAAGGATGGAGACCTGACAGGGAGCTCTTATTCAGGATGCTCAGGTTCGGGACACCCAACGGGACACAGTATTTTCTTGAAATGGCCGGTTTTACAATCTTTTTACTTATTCTCGGTCGCCTGGGTACAGTGGAACTGGTTGCAACAAACATTGCCTTTAACATAAACACTCTTGCCTTCATGCCAATGATCGGCTGCGGAACAGCTATATCAGTTCTTGTTGGTCAATTTCTCGGCAAAGGCAGACCTGGTATGGCTGAAAAGAGCAGCTACTCGGGATTCCACCTTACTTTCATTTATATGCTCATAATTTCAATTGCATATGTTGTGATACCAGATATTTTTATTTCTCCCTTTGCCTTGAAGGCTGATCCAGGGGAATTTGCCGAAATACGCAGTTTAAGTATAGTACTCCTTAGATTTGTTGCGGTTTATTCTATTTTTGACACAATGAGTATTATTTTTTCATCCGCGGTCAAAGGAGCAGGTGATACAAAGTTTGTCATGTATATGTCGGTAATAATGGCATGGTTGATAATGGTTATTCCTTCATACATTGCCATCGAAATACTTGGATGGGGTGTGCTATCATGCTGGGTATTTGCAACTCTTTTTGTATGTGTGCTGGGGGTAGGATTTTACCTTCGTTTTTTGAGCGGTAAATGGAAGAGCATGCTTGTG
Organism: Thermodesulfobacteriota bacterium; assembly: GCA_042573485.1. Lineage (GTDB taxonomy): Bacteria > Desulfobacterota > DSM-4660 > Desulfatiglandales > HGW-15 > JAAZBV01. The sequence continues at coordinate 2,383 of JBHPCX010000179.1, forward strand.
ATTGAGAGGACTTTACCTGAAAATTAATACACTAGTCAGGATTGAAACTCTAAAAGAATCTATCTCGTCATTCCCGCGCAGGCGGGAATCCATTTAAAATAATGAAACAATCCGTCGATTTTTTATTGGCCAGCAACCTAGAGAAACCGTTTATACAGGTGTTGCGAGCGATTTTATAAAACGCATATGTGAACATAAAAACGGTATGACTTATGGATTTACATAAAAATATAATGTTCACCATCTCGGTTACTACAAGTTACACGAAGATATGGATTCCTCAATTCTTCGCAAAAAAATAATCAAATGGATTCCCGCCTGCGCGGGAATGACAGCGACACTTTCCATGGAAGGCGGTAGAACATTACCACATTATTAATAGTGCAAAATATTAATTGGTAACTAAAACCGTTTAAACACCTTCTACACCCCGTACTCTTCACTCAAGTATTTTATCAGGGCTTCCTTTTCCTCATCTTCGAGATGCGTACCCATGGATATCATATCTTCGATAACCTCTCTCCATTCGATCTCTGACAGCCTTTTATTCTCTTTATGGACTCTTCCAAAGCCTTTTTGTCAGGCCTCAGCCCGGAATAAACGCTGCTTTTGGATTTTTGAGTAAAATCTATTTCCCGCTCCAGCAGGTTCTGGGGCAGGGAAACAAGAACAGGCCCCCGCGGGTGCTGCATGGCTGTTTTAAAAGCACGCTGCATTATCATGGGCACGTCTTCTGTATGGTGGATTTCTGTGCTCCATTTAGTGCAGATTTTGCCCATTCCCACAATGTCCCCTGAAAGATGGGGATCCTGAAGGAGGAGCCTTGTATCCTGCTGGCCTGCTGTAATAACAAGCGGGACGCCCCCGGCATGGGCGTTGTAAAGCATTGGAAGGGCTGCAGCCATACCCGGTCCGGTATGAAGGTTTAGAAAACCGGGCTTTCCGGTTGCCCTGGCGTATCCTTCAGCCATACCGGCAGATACAATTTCATTGAGACCGAGAATATATTTAATATCGGTATTCTTCTCCAATGCATCCATAAACAGTACTTCTGTTGCACCGGGAATACCGAAAACGTATTCAACACTTTCGCTTTTCAGTATTTCAATTAATGCTTCTGCACATTTCATTGTTGGCATTCTTTTCTCCTTTACCTGTAATAATGCCTCTCATTTTGATTTGAGATTTTACACTATATTCACTATCTACCTTCCTTTCAAATATTTTTTTCTTTAATCAGGAATCATTTAGTTTGTTGAAAAACTGTGTCTGGTTTTCAATTGACACCCTATTTTCTATTCAATAGATTAGGGCACAGTGCGCTGTGCCCCTACAGGTTTATTGTTAAATTAATAGACAAGACTTGACAAACAACATTTATCAGCTTGCTTGTCAAGCCGTAGCCTTTGG
>JBHPCX010000017.1:0-45959 GCA_042573485.1 Thermodesulfobacteriota bacterium
GAAACCCGCAAGGCGATCAAACGAGCCATCAAATTCGGTAAAAAAAAGAAGGTCTTAACAAGTGAACAAACAGACCCGATTATTGGGAACATCGAGGAATTGTTCGGAGAGCTTGAAATTACTCACAGGGTATTGAAAGAGACTGCCAATGAAATGGAAAGCTTGATAAGTCAAATAAGGAATGAAAGGGTTATGAATGTTTCTTTACTTGTAGATGAGGCAAAAGAAAGTTTCAGGGACAGAAAAATTGAAAAGGGCCTACAACTTCTAGCAAAAGCCACGAATGAGCTGGATAAAAAACTTCTTATGAATACCAGAAAGAATATTCTTACAGGCCTTGACAGCAAGGTTAAGGAATTGAGGTCTGAAATCGAGAAGGAACTGAACCTGAGAAAATTGAAAAAGAAAAATAAATAGGCACTGAATTTCATTATTATAAATCAGGATTATACAAACCTTTGAAAAGTGAATATAACGATAAGTAACTCGCTGTTCGCTGCTGCTTAATATCTAATTTATCTGCAGGAGCATAAGGAGGCATGGAGGAGTTCTTTTTAGGGCGGTAGATCAAAACAGTCAGCGTAAATTAAATTCAAATACTATTTGATATATTTTAGATGTGACAGCAGCAATTGCATATTAATGGCTGGCCCGTTGATCCGCCTCTAAAAAACGCTCAGCCAGTGCACGCACAAAGGGGCCGAGCCAGGTCCCTTTTTCCAGCTCTTCTTCAAAGTAATGACTACTCACAACAGCTACAGTCACTCTGTCTATCGCTTCAACACTTGCTGTTCTTGGCTTGCCGGTTAATATTGCAGTCTCTCCGAAAACATCTCCACCTCCCATTACACGTAACTCAATTTTTTCTCCGTTCACCGTTTTAAAAGCACGGCATTTTCCGGACCTGATAATATAAGCTTCATCTCCCGGTTCACCTTCACGCACAATCAGTTCACCGGGCTGATAGGTCCTTCCCAGAAAACGTTCACTCCCTTCGAGAAATCCTTCCAGAGCATCTTTGAGTTCCCTGACTGATTGATACCGGTCCGCCGGATCCTTACTCATTGCCTTCATTGTAATCCTGACAAGTCCGACGGGCAGGGGATAGGTGACTATCTCATCAGGAGGCTCGATTTTACATTCTCTAGCGTTAATAACCATCTGGTGGAGTGATTTGCCCTGAATCGGGTATCTCCCGGTCAGGATTTCATAAAGTATAGCCCCAAGGGAGAACACATCACTCCGTTCGTCAATAGCATTAATATCTCCATGGGCCTGCTCGGGTGCCATATAGCAAGGAGTCCCTAATATATTACCCTGTTCTTCTTCACGGAGTGTAAACCTTTTCTGCTTTTTAATCTTGGGCAGATCCATATCTTCGATATTTATATCACTGCTTCTTTTGATGCACGCGATTCCCCAGTCCATTAGGTATACCTGGCCGAATTTTCCGACCATGATATTATCCGGTTTAAGATCACGGTGAAGCACTCCCTTGCTATGGGCGTATGAAACAGCATCACATACCTTGAGCATAATCTGAATCAGGCGGAAAATATCTTTCTCAAATGTTGAGGATAAATCTTTTACTTTGATTAGTTCGTAAAGAGGTTTACCCCGTACCTTCTTCATGGTGAAAAACAACCGCTTCTTCTTATCAATACCCAGTTCATGTATGGGAACGATATTAGGATGATCGAGCTGGGCTGTAATCTGAGCTTCAAAAACCATACGGCTGATCTCATACTTGTCTTTGATCTTATCGCGTTTCAGGACCTTCATAGCCATCCTGCGCATAAGGTTTGTATCAATGGCCTCCATGATTGAAGACATACCACCTTCTTCAAACTGGTGCAAAGTTTTCAGCCGTCGATCAGTCTTGTTCTCAGGTTTTTTGATGTCTATATATACTATATCTTCAAGCATAGCCTTCTCCGGGTTTTAGATATTATTTCTTTTTAATTCTCTGGAAAGTCGATTAGTTCCTATAGAAAAGTTATATTAACTTAGAATTTCTCCACCAAAGTGATAACAGGTTTTGTATTTATTTTGATTTTAGCCGACTATTGTTCCGCTTTTTCTGAGTACTATCTCACTTATCTTGTTTCTTTTTGGAAAAATCAGAATATGAAAAGGTAGATTATCTTGAATTTCAGATCTGGATCACACTGTGAATCATGGATAAAGCAAATGATAGTCGAGCTGATAAGAGTAAGTTTTGGATAGTCCAAATATAAAAAATTACCATTTATATGTCAAATGGAAATCCAGTTTAGATAAATTGCTAAGATGTTCAGGTTGCTAAGGTTGCATATATATTGCACTCGAATTCTTCTTTTTCTATTGACACTATATTCCGCTTTCTCTAATATCCTTGTAGATCGATCAAGCGATCTAAATTACTGGCCGGGAGTTATTGATCTGCATAAAAATATAAATAAATTTTAACAACCAAAACAGAGGTGATCCTTCCATGAACAACAAAATAGAATTTGTCGATCAAACCATTCGGGATGCCCAGCAGAGTTTGTGGGGAAATATGATGAGGACCGACATGATTACACCGATACTGGAGACAATGGATCAGGTCGGATACCGTAATATTGCCACTGTTGGGTCCCAGGCCTTCAAGGTGGCAGTCCGTAACCTGGGGGAGAATCCATGGGATAGAGTCAGGCTGCTTTCCAAAACTCTGAAGAACACACCGATCCGCGGATCCTACCAGATAGGCAGTCTCTCCTCCTTTGACCTCAGCACACCCAGGGAAATCATTACACTGTGGATCAAACATTCGGTGGCAAACGGTATGCGCAGCTTCTGGATTTGTGATTACCAGGATGATATTGAAACATTCATTTATTTTGCTGAGATCGCCAGGGGACTGGGAGTTGAGATTGTAACTTCCCTGATGTATTCGACCAGCCCGGTACATACTTCAGAACACTGGGCCCGTAAAACAAAACTGATTGCAGAGACAAAGGATTTAGTTGACCGGATCATGATAGAGGATGCCTCCGGCCTTATAACCCCTGAAGGCACGCGAGAGTTGATTAAGACGGTCACGCGTAATTGTGACGGAATTCCCATTGAATTCCATTCACACTGCAATTCCGGGATGGCAACTCAATGCTACCTGGAGGCCATACAGGAAGGCGTTACTACCGTCCATACGGCTGTTGCCCCGCTGGCAAACGGTACTTCACTGCCTGCAGCGGAAACAATATTAAAAAATATAAAATATCTGGGATTTGAATCAGACTTAAATGAAGATGCCCTCACTGCTGTTTCTGATCATTTCAGACAAGTAGCGGAGAAAGAGAATCTCCCAACAGGGGGCCTTGTCGAGTACGACCTTTACCATTTCGAACATCAGGTGCCTGGTGGCATGATCTCCAATCTTAAAAGGCAGCTTCAAGAGGTAGGAATGGAAGACCGGCTTGATGAGATTCTGGAGGAGACTATTCAGGTGCGCAGGGAGCTCGGTTATCCTGTTATGGCTACTCCCTTTTCTCAAATTGTGGGAGTCCAGGCAATGGAAAATGTAGTTTCGGGAAAACGTTATGAGAAGATTCCCGATGAAGTTATCAAATACGCGCTTGGTCTATACGGGAAACTGAACGCGCCTGTCGATGAAAAGGTAATGGAGCGTATCAATCAGCTGCCGCAGACCGATAATTTCAGGGAATGGAAGCCGGAAGGTTATTACAAATCAATAGAGGAGCTCAGGGATGAAATAGGGCCGGGTCTTGATGATGAGGATTTTTTACTGACAATCCTTATACCCGGCTATAATAAAGAGAACCTTTCAAAGAAAAAAGCCGTAGTCAATACACCGGCAGAGAAGTCAAAACTTCAAGCAGGTCCTGCGAATATGATCCCCACAGAATTTTGTGTGGAAGTAGATGGTGAACAGTTCAATGTCAAGGTATCTCCCCTGGATTCAGGGATGAGACCGGCATCGAATCCGGAAAACAGCCAGACAACCCCACAGGATTCTGTCTCTACAGAAATTCCCGAGGGCGCAATGATTTCCGGTATTGCAGGGTTGGTTGTTTCTATCAAAGTCATGGTAGGGGACGAGGTCGAAGAAGGTAATGAACTGATGGTTATCGAGTCAATGAAAATGATGCGCAGTTATACGGCGCTCCATGGCGGTATAGTCAAAGAAATATGTGTACAGGAAAGTCAAACTGTTAACGTTGATGATATTCTAATGATAGTGGCCTGATATGCTGAAAAAAATACTGGTAGCCAATAGAGGTGAAATTGCCGTCCGTGTTATGCGGACCTGTCATGAGCTCGGAATTCCCTGTGTGGCGGTTTATTCCGAGGCAGACAGGGACGCCCTGTTTGTAAAATACGCTGATGAGGCATATTGCATCGGACCTGCCCCTGCTTCACAAAGCTATCTTAATATTGAAAAAGTAGTAAGTACGGCAGTTGAAAACGGAGCCGACGCAATTCATCCGGGATACGGATTTCTTGCGGAAAACAGTAATTTTGCCGCTGCAGTTGAAGATGCGGGCATTAAATTTATCGGTCCTTCCAGTAAAGTTATGGCCCTTATGGGGGACAAGGTGGCGGCAAGGAATGTAATGGCTAGAGCCGGAGTACCCGTAGTACCGGGTACGGAGGATTGTATAACCGACTTTGACAATGCCCTGAAGGCAGTATCAAAAACAGGATATCCTGTTATCATTAAGTCGTCAGGCGGAGGCGGCGGCATTGGCATGACTGTTGTTAACAGTGAAAAGGAGCTTATTCAGGCCCTGGAAGACACCCGGACAATAGCAGCCAATACCTTTGGTGTGGGCGATGTCTATATTGAGAAATACTTGTCCAATCCGCGGCATATCGAGTTCCAGATCCTGGCCGATTCCCATGGTAATGCCATCCATCTGGGGGAACGGGAGTGTTCTGTTCAGCGAAGACACCAGAAGCTGATCGAGGAATCTCCGTCGCCGGTGGTGAAACAAAAACAGCGGGATGAAATGGGAGAACTGGCGGCCGGGGCAGTCAGGTCTGCCGGCTACGAAGGCGCGGGGACGGTAGAGTTCCTGTACTCTGAAGGGGAGTTCTTCTTTCTTGAAGTAAACGCGAGAATCCAGGTAGAGCACCCGGTAACCGAGATGGTCACTGGTGTGGATATTGTGAAGGAGCAGATCCGCATCGCTTCGGGACTTCCCATCAGTGTCACACAGCAGGATATACAGATGCGGGGAAGTGCCATTGAATGCAGAATTAATGCCGAAGATCCTTTAGATGATTTTGCACCCACTCCGGGAAAACTCACGGGTTATCACACTCCGGGAGGGATCGGGGTTCGGGTGGATAGCGGTGTTTATGCGGGCTACACTGTTCCCCCCTATTATGATCCCATGATATCCAAGTTAATCGTCTGGGGAGAGAATCGTGATGAAGCAATCATACGAATGCGCAGAGCACTATATGAATACGTTGTTTCGGGATTCCGGACAAATATGACTTTTCACAAGGCCGTAATGAATAATCCCCGGTTTATCAGGGGGGAAATAGGGACACACTTTATTGAAGAGGAAACAGGTCTGGCTGATGAGATAAAGATTATCTCAGAAAAGGGGCTTTCCCTGGCGGACAAATTGCCCCTTAAAACAGCCCAAAAAGCAAAAGTAGCAGCAATCGCAGCGAGCGCAGTTGTGAGTCAAATGTATCAGGGAGGAATTAAATCCAAAGGTTGAAGCTGTCTAAAATGCCATACCAGGCTGAAGCGTTTTAGCCTGAAGGCTATCAGGAAAACCTTAAATAGATTTTGCTAATAGTCTAACAGCCTTTAGTCTAATATGCTGAATAAATAACGGAGAAAAAGATGATCGGAATTACATCGATAGGAGCTTATATACCCATATACAGGATCAAGCGGGAAAAAATTGCCGGGATGTGGGGAACAAGGAGTATCGGAGGTGAAAAATCCGTAGCCGGCTATGACGAGGACTCGATCACAATGGCCGTGGCAGCGGTCAGGAAATGCCAGAGCAGCGGCGCTGATAACGCGGATGGCCTTTACTTTGCCACTACAACAGCCCCGTACCGGGAGAAACAGTGCGCTGCCATTATTGCGGGTGTGGCAGGGCTCAACCGGAATTGTATCACAGCTGATTTTTCCAATTCCCTTAGGTCAGGTACATCAGCACTTAAATCAGCCATTGATGCTGTAAAGTGTGGGTCCTGCAAACAGGTTCTGGTAACTTCCTCTGACTGTCGCCTGGGAATGCCCAGGGGGTCTTTTGAACAACTGTTTGGTGACGGGGCGGCCGCAGTAGCTATAGGATCAGAGGGAGTTATGGCTGAAATAGAGTCCTGCCATTCCATATTCAGTGATTTTACCGATGTGTGGCGGACAGACGCGGATCGTTTTGCAAAGTCCGGCGAGGGACGTTTTATCAGTGATGAGGGTTATTTTCCCATAATGAAGGAGGCTATCTCAACCGCAATGGAGACTCAATCTCTTAAACCGGGTGATTTCTCCAAAATTATATACGGGGCGACTGATGCCAGGCAGCATGCCAACCTTGCCAAAAAACTGGGATTTGAAGCCTCTCAAGTACAGTCTCCCTTTTTCTCTGAAGTCGGTCATATGGGAACAGCAGGAACGCTGGTCATGCTTGCTGCCGCCCTGGAGGAGGCAAAACCGGGAGAACGGATTTTACTGGCAAACTATGGCGACGGGGCAGATATATTTATACTGAGGATTGCAGAAGAAATTACCGGCTTTCCCTTTAAACCGCCCATTAAAGAGCAATTGAAAAAAACCCGGGCCATTGATTACGGTACCTATCTTGACTGGAAGGGCCTGATGCCCCTTGATCGAACAAGTCTTCCTCCCAGAGGTCCCCTGTCTCTGGCCAGTCGGTGGAGGGAGCGTAAAATAGTTTCTACGCTAACAGGAGTAAAATGCAGAGATTGCGGTACTCCGCAGATTCATACTATTGGTCAGAACATAAGAATTTGTGTGCAGTGCCAGGCAAGGGACAATTTCGACGAATACAGGTTCTCTGATAAAAAGGCCACTTTATTTACATATGCCATTGATATTCTTCAGCCCACCAGGAATCCTCCCGGGGTGAACGGAGCTATAGATTTTGAGGGAGGCGGCCGCCTTTTATGCGAGTTAACGGATTATGATTTAGAGAAGGTTGAAATCGGTATGCCTGTGGAGATGACTTTCAGAAAGTTGACCGAAGGGGACGAGGTCGTCAATTATTTCTGGAAGGCTAAACCGATCGTTGAATAAACTGTTATAAAAAGAGGTTTTTATGGAAAGCATCAAGGATAGGGTAGCAATAATAGGCATGGGCTGTACCAGGTTCGGTGAGCGATGGGATATGGGTGTTGAGGATCTTCTGGTGGAAGCTGCTTATGAAGCCTTTGAAGACGCGGGAATCCAGCCGGGAGATATACAGGCCGCGTGGCTGGGGACGGTCTTTTCGGGTGTCAGCGCTATTACAATGTCTCCGCTGGGACTTCAGTACATTCCAATGACAAGGGTCGAAAATATGTGCGCTACCGGCTCCGAGGCATTGCGCGGAGCAAGTTATGCTGTTGCATCGGGAGCATGCGACATTGCTCTTGCTATTGGCGTGGAAAAGCTTAAGGATTCCGGACAGACAGGAGTGAAGGGGCCTGCCATTGTAGGTGATAATACTGACGGGAGTTCAGGAATCGGGTCGGGATTCAGCGCTCCGGCATCATTTGCCTACCTGGGTACCCGTTATTTTCATCACTATGGAGTTGATCCTGATCACGGAAAGGAACTCCTTGCCCGGATAGCCGTAAAGAACCATCACAACGGAAACCTGAACCCCAAGGCCCATTTTCATAAGGAATTGACCGTGGAACAGGTAGTCAATGCCCCAATTGTGGCCTGGCCTCTCGGACTCTATGACTGCTGCGGAGTCAGTGACGGAGCTGCGGCTGCTGTTGTTGTCCGGGCTGATATGGCGGAACAGTTCCGGAAAGATCCTGTATATATCAAGGGGCTGGCAATAAGTGTCGGGGCCCGCCAGGGAGTCATGCGGCAGGATTATGATTATGTACACATCGAAGAAAATGTCCGTGCTTCGAAAATGGTCTATGAACAGGCGGGAATAAAAGATCCCCGCAAGGAAATCAGCATGGCGGAAGTACATGACTGCTTTACCACACATGAACTTATTTTATATGAAGACCTGGGTTTCAGCCCCAGGGGAAAGGCCGGAGAGGATATAGAGGCCGGGACATTCGAACTTACCGGAGAGTTGCCGGTTAATACTGACGGAGGGCTTAAGTGTTTCGGGCATCCCCTGGGCGCAAGCGGTCTGAGAATGATGTATGAGGTGTACAAACAGCTGAAAGGCCTTGCGGATGAAAGACAGGTAAAGGATCCAAGACTGGGCATGGCGCACAACCTGGGTGGAAACGCAGGGATGGGTGTTGCCAGCTGCGTGATACTGGGAAATGAAAAGGGTTAGTGTATTATTAAAATCCTCAGTATTCCATCCTGGACTGGTTGAAGGCCTTGCTAAACGGTAGAGAAAAGTATGTATTATCGCATAGCGATTGGTCATTCCTGCATTGCAACCCTGATTAGGTAAAGGCATTAGGTTGTGGATTCCGTGGTCAAGCCACGGAATGACATAATCCGGCACCGCGGAATCCAAATTACCGTCATTCTCCGACTTGATCGGGGAATCCAGGTCCTTCGTCTTTTACAAGCTGGACCAAATAGACGCTATTTCCGATGAAGCATGGCTACAAATGGTCGGGACGAAATTTAAAATGGATTACTGCCTGCATGGGCATGACGGAGTATTAAGTTTTTTTTGGAATTATATTATTCGAATAATTTTATGTAATCATTATATTTTAAAATAAATCTTTTTAGGATTTACCCACCTTAAAATGAGGTTTTGTCATGTTTGAATTAAAACCAATTTCTCCACGTGTTCAAAAACTCCGGAAGATTTACCGGGACACTATACCGGCCCTTGACTCGGAAAGAGTAAAGATACTCACCGAGTTTTCCCGTAAAAGTGAAAATGAAGTGCCTATTATAGAACGGGCAAAGGCGCTCCATGAAATATTATCCAGGATGACTGTAAGGGTTGAACCCGGAGAGCTGCTTGTCGGTAATATGGCCAAAACATTCCGCGGATGCTGTCTCTGGCCCGAGTATGGAGGATTGGCCTGGCTGGTGGAAGAACTTGACAGCGGTATGTTCGATAAAAAGGAAACAAAAGACGGTTTTATGTACATTGATGATGAAGAAAGGGAATATGTGCATTCAGTGGAGGATTACTGGCGGGAAAATTGCGTCGCGGCAAAACTTACATCCGCAATGCCGGAAGAACTTCATGCCCTGGGGAACACCGGTGTTGGTATTGACCACTTTTCAAACGGTACTGTTCCCAGCGGGCATTATAACGCGAACTACCGAAAAGCTGTAGGAAAGGGCTTTAATGCCATAAAGAAGGAAGCGCTTGAACAAATAAAAGAAATGGAAAGCACGACAGGCGATAATGATTCTGGAAAGATTTCCTTTTACAAGGCTATTGTTATCAGCTGCGACTCAGCCATTCTTTATTCAAAACGTTATGCTCAGGAATGCCGTAAACAGGCCGAAGGCATTGTGGACACCCACCGCCGCAAAGAGCTTTTAAAAATGGCGGATTCACTGGACTGGATCATGGAGAATCCGGCCCGTACATATCATGAAGCACTGCAGGTCTGCATATTATATCAATATATCCTGTTGATAGAAGGAAACTATCTCGGAATTACAATAGGACGCCTTGATCAGCATGTGGGTGATTATTTAAAGTCCGATCTAGCTGAAGGCCGGATAACAATGGCTGAAGCCCAGGAACTCATGGACTGTTTTTTCATCAAAACTGCTGATCTGTTTTTCAGTGGTCCGATGATGATCTCCCGTATTGCCGGTGCATATTCCAATAATTTGAGAATAACAATAGGCGGAAGAAAACCTAACGGGAGTGATGCCACGAACGAAGCGACTTTTTTATGCCTGCAGTCAGCTTCCCGGCTAAAACTCCATGATCCGAACCTGTCACTGGGGCTGCACAAGGACTCGCCGGATGAGCTTATCGAAGCAGGAATCGAAACTTCAAAGATAGTATACGGAATACCATGTATTGAAAATGCCGATTTGATCATTGATGTACTTCATAAGAGGGGACTGGCAATCGAAGATGCGCGGAACTACTGTGTCGTGGGCTGTGTTGAGTTGTCGGGATCGGGCTGTGAGTGGTCAAATGTGAGTTCACCCTTTTCCAAGGGATTTATGAATATGGTGAATATTCTGATTCAGACCATCAATAACGGAATAAATCCTCAAAATAAGAAGCCGGGCGGACTGCAGACAGGTTACCTATACGAGATGGAGAGCTTCGAACAGGTACAGGAAGCTTTTAAGTCCCAGCTTGAATACTTTATGGACTGGCAGTTCACTGTAAATAATATCATGGAAGAGGTTGGTCTTCAGTTGATGCCGGTTCCAATGGCTTCAGCCACAATGGACGGCTGCATGGAAAACGGTCGGGATATGATGCAAGGCGGAACAAAATACAACTCAACAGGTGTAGCCATTCTCGGGATAGGGACCGTTATTGACAGCCTTTCAGCCATTAAATACATGGTCTATGATAAAAAAATTTGTACCGCAAGGGAGTTCTATGACGCGGTTATGGAAGACTGGGAAGGACATGAACTCCTTCGTGAACGGATAATCAATGAAGTTCCCCATTACGGAAACGGAGATCCATACGCGGATGAAATAGCAGGCTGGGTTGCTGATCTGTACACGAACAGGGTAAATTCATATAAGGGCCCGAGAGGCGGATACAGGGCCGGAATTTATTCCGCAGGAGCCCATGTCCTGTATGGTTATATGACATACGCTTCCCCGGACGGCCGTAAAAACATGCAGCCCATATCTGATTCTGCCTCCCCCTCTCAAGGCATTATAAAAAACGGCCCGACAGGTGTTGCCAGGTCAATCCTGGCCCTGAATCCTTCAAATTTCGGCAATGGCCTTCAGTTCAATATGAAATTTCACCCGTCTTCCCTTGAAGGTGAACAGGGCACGGAAAAAATGAAACAGTTTATAAAGAGTTTCTTTGAACAGGGAGGAATGCAGCTTCAATACAATGTCGTTGACGCCGAAACTTTAAAACAGGCACAGGAAAACCCCGATGATCATCGTGACCTGGTAGTCAGGGTAGCAGGTTTTTCTGCCTACTTTGTTGAACTTTACGAAGACCTGCAGAATGAAATTATAACAAGAAGTGAAGTAGAATTATAGCTGAATGCTGATCCACCTTCGCCAAAGGCTGCGGCACGACAAGCCGCGGAATCCAAGTCTAACGTCATTCTCCGACTTGATCGGGGAATCCAGGTCCTTCGTCTTTTACAAGCTGGACCAAATAGACGCTATTCCCGATGAAGCATGGCTACAAATAGTCGGGGAGAAATTTAAAATGGATTCCCGCCTCCGCGGGAATGACATCTAGCTGGTTTTCCTAGTATAGTCGATTTTTATCAACTTACTTTTAAATACCTCATCTTCAAGACGTTGGTCATTTAGTTAATCCCAAATAGGTTCTCTTTTTATCTGATAGCTGATCCGCCGTCGCATTAAGCTATGGCGGACAGGCAGCTGAAAGCTCCAGCCATAAATTGAAAATTTATGGCTGGTATACTAATCATAATCAACAAGTTCATCTGGAAGTCCGCAGGACCCGTCTTCACACATGTCACCTGATTTTGTCCTCCATTTATCTATTGAAGAACTGGTTACATATGCAAAATCACAGGCTTTAAAAAATGGACCGGTTTCGCCGCCGGTTACTATTATATTGATTTTGTCCGGATCATGATACGGTTTGATAATCGAGTCACCGGAAAGCTTTCTCCAGGAGGCATAGGGCTCAACACCTTTGTCTGCCATCGGCCCTGTTAAAAAATCCACATAATCTGTCTTCCAGAAACGATCTGCGGTCATTTCAGTTGTTTCCGAAATAACCTTACTGAAATCCTCTTTCCTGGGGCATCCTTCAGATTCCTTGACGATTTTCGCGACTAACGGATCCAGGATAAGCGTTGCCGCTCCGTTAAACGCTGAAAATGCCTGCAGGAGTATTGCTGCTTCTTCAGCATGGGATCTAAGAGATGCTGCTCCCATACTGTGGCTGAATGTCCAGCCGCGAAAAATACTTACAACACTTTCATCGGGCTTAAATCCCTTTTGTACATGGAACGGATCCCAGACACTTCTCTCCTCATTCTCGGCAATACAGAGATTATTATATGAGATTGTGTTGCCCTGCGACGACCACAACGTAACTTTCTTTCTGTTTCCCCCTGTGGAGTGACACAGTAAAGTCCAGGCTCGTCCAATAGCGGAGTTGGCGGCATTAATCGGGCTGAAGGCGCCAATCCCTGAATTCATGCCTATTTCATTTCTGATGGGGCCGTTTACTACAATCATGGGGGCAAAAGGTGTGGTTGACCCAAGAATAGCCCGTTCACCGGTGGAAGCAATTGCAAGAATCACGGGCAAATGTTCGGGTCTGGCGCCTGCCATTACGGCGATTACCGCTACATTAGCTACGGTTATTTTTATTGGATTAAACGGGTTTGGTTCCGCTACTACATCATTCGGGGAGGCGCTGGTTCCCGCAAGCATCCTTTGTACACGTTCCCGGGTAGGAAGAATAACAGGCAGACCGTCTGTCCATCCCCTCTCATAGAACAGGCGTTGAAGATTGTCCTCAGTGTCAGGATCAAGAAAACCTTCTTTTTTAATATCCTTTTGTTCTCCAATTACATCTCTCCGGACAGGCGGTTTTGTCAACGCGTCAATGATTTCATCAAAGACAATGTTACCGGTTTCAGGATCTTCTCCCTTAATGTAACCTGTCAGCACATCATCAGGTACCCCTACAACAGGGTGTTTTGTATAGATAAACGGCGTGTCATGGCCGAAACCCCTTTCAGCAGCTTCTTTAAACGCATGGGTTGATAAGGGCGCTGTGGGTATGCCCATGTCTTCAAGGTCTCTGCATCCGGAGGCGACCCCTCCGACACAGCCAGGTCAACCCGCGACTCCAAGGACGGCAGCATCGCCTTTTTCACTGACTTCATTCCAGAGCTCGGGAGTATTTCCCATAAACGGGTTTTCCGGCTTTTTTTTCCGCACGGTTTTTACGGACGGCATATTTTCGGCGAAGTATTTCTGTAGCTGTATCATGAACTTTGAACTTCCACCGAAACCAGTATCCACTAGATACACTGTTTTATTATCCAGGGAATCAGGACGTTCAGCCATGGAATACTCGGATTGAGGTAAAAAGGCGGTTTCGTTAAATCCTCCGACCCGATCGATTTTCGGATTCATAACATTAGAAATAATATTGTCTGACATTATATTCCTCCATTCAGATTTCTTTTTTTAATCCTTAACAGGAAATTCATCTGCCTGACGGACAATGCTGCGTCGGAAATCCTCAAATGCCATACGGGCAGAAGGAACCTCCTGGTCATGGGGCATTGCGTCATCCAGTACCTTGTATATCCCGCGTACTTCATCAATGAAGTCTGCGTGTGTAATTATATAAGGGGAGTTACTCCTGATACCTTCAACTACCATTGCACCCAGTTCAACAGGGTCCATTGCGGCTTCCATAAAACTTTCAACCATCTCACGCTTATCAGGATCGTCCCCGGCGTCACCAAGTATTCGGGTGCGTGTAGATCCGGGGCATAACAGTGAAACACCGATACCGTGTGGTGCAATTGAAATACGCAGCCCTTCCGTAAAACCCCGTACAGCCTGTTTTGCCGTCATATATGCACCGCCTGCCAGCGGGTTGGGTACTATGCTTGCTATAGATCCTGTATTAACAATGTGTCCGCCTTCACCGTTACTGATGATAAGAGGGGCTATAATCTTAACTCCGTTTACGACACCTCCAAGGTTAACACTCATTGCTCTGTCCCAGTCATCGAAGTCGGGATCTTCCGAGTTACCGCCTCCGCCGGTACCAGCGTTATTACAAAGCACATTTATTTTACCGAATACCCTGACAGCTTCGTCGGCAGCAGCACGCAATTGGTCACGGTCAGCCACGTCTGCCTGCACTATATGTACAGAAGGGTTGTCTGAAAATATCTGCCCTATTTCGTTACAATGCGCTGGATTGTAATCAACCGCTACGGCTTTCATTCCTTCCCTGAGAAAGTTCTGAATCATTCCCAATCCGATACCGCTGGCCCCGCCTGTGACAAAGGCCACGCGATCTTTAAATATCTTCATATTTTCTCCATGTATTTAATTCAAAAACTGAAGTTTTTGAATTAAAGCATTCAGCCCTCAGCTAAAGAATTAAAAACTGAGTTTATCTGAGTGCCTGGAATTCAATCTCCTTTAGATCATTATCTACAAGGAGAGATCCCTCCGTAAGTTCCTGTACTTCCTCTGCCGTCCAGCCGGGAGCTACTTCTTTCAGAATTAGTCCCTCCCGGGTTACATCAATTACAGCTATATCAGTGAATATGCTGTCGACGCAGCTCGGGGCAGTCAGTGGAAAACTGCACTCGTGAACTATCCGCTTAACCCCGTCTTTAGTTATATGCTGCATCATTACAATCAGTTTGCTGGAACCGACTGCGAGGTCCATACCACCGCCCATTCCTGTAGCAGGCCGTCCCGGACGGCCCCAGTTAGCCAGGTCTCCTGAACGCGATACCTGGTAAGCCCCCAGAACAGCAATGTCAACATGACCTCCGCGGATCATGTCAAAGGAAGTGGCACTGTCAAAGAAACACATTCCCGGCGCGCGGGCAACGGGCTGATCCGAAGCATTTATCAGTTCATAATCCGGATCCTCGTTTTTACCCAGGGCGCCGTACCCGAGCACTCCGTTTTCTCCCATAAAATAGACAGTCTTCTCTTCCGGTATAAAGTTGGAGCATAAAGAGGGCATTCCATACCCGAGGTTGATCAGCATTCCGCTTTCGAACTCCCTTGCCACTCTCGAAGCTATCTCTTTTTTATCCAGGCGTGTTTTCATCTCGGCACCTCCACTATTCTTCTGATAAAAGGATGGGGCGTAACTATGGTTTCAGGGTCCAGCTCTCCCGGCTCTACAATTTCATCCACCTCTACAATAGTTGTATTGGCAGCCATTGCCATTACCGGGTTGAAGCATCTCGCGGTTCCCCTGTAAATCAGGTTCCCAAGTGTGTCCGCCTTGTGAGCTTTAATAAGGGCAAAGTCTGCTGTCAGAGGAAGCTCAAACAGGTACTCCTTATCGTTGATGAGCTTTTTTTCCTTCCCATTTTCCATGGGGGTTCCGACTCCAGTGGGAGTGTAAAAGCCCCCCAGCCCTCCGGCACCGGCACGAATCCTTTCAGCAAGAGTCCCCTGGGGCACCATTTCGATTTCAACCTTTCCCTCCCGATGTGCTACCTCGATAGGGGAGATCGGTGGCATTCCTCCCAGTGCAGGAACGGACCCGATAAATTTTTTGACCTGTTCCTTTTCATAGAGCGCGCCGATATCCTGGTAGCCTCCCGGTTTAATTTTATCGCTCAGTTCGAACCCGACGCCCCCCTGGTTTGAAATTACTGTCAATTCTTTAGCTCCCTGTTTTGCCAGGCCTACAATTAAATTGACAGGCAGTCCTCCCCAGGATCCAAATCCGCCGATCATGATTGTGGCTCCATCAAAAACGTCAGCCAGAGCTTCATCACAGCTCGAAAATACCTTACCTGTGCTCATATTTGTTATTCTCCATTAAATATTTAGTTAAAAAGAACTTACCTATTGTTATTTTAGCTTATGTGCCTCTACTTTTCAGCAGGGTTTTTCATTATTCCGTTAAATAGAATTTGGATGACATTTTGGGCTATTTCTTCCTTTGATAAAGGCCCCCTTTCCCGGTACCAGCGTATGGATTGGGCTATAACGCCGAATATACTGAAACATAAAACAGTCAGATCAGTATCAATGATTAATCCCTTTTCCCTCAGTTCAGCGAGTTTCTCTTTATAAAGGGAATATAATTTTCTCTGGCTGTTGATGTTCGCTTTTTTCCGTTCGCCTGTAAGCCATACGTCATCCATTACTATAATCTTTGTTTCCTTTTTTCGTTTGAGACACCATTCAACCATATGGGCTTTGATCATTTTTTTCAGGCATTCAACAGGATCATTTACTTCTTCATTAATATCGTTGAGCAATGTAAATAGATCATCTCCTGCCAATTGAATTATTTCAAAAAGCAGCTCTTCCTTATCATTAAAGTAATGATATATGACGGAGGTGCTGATATTGGCTTTATTTCCGATATCACGAATAGTCGTGGTCGGATAACCCTTTTTATAAAACAGATCAATGGCCGCTTTTATCAGTCTTTCCCGTGCATCATGTGGTTTCATTATTTACCTCATCGTTAATAAAAGGACTGCGGTTTAGAAGTGTAATTTAGATGATGATTAGATCGCTTGATCGATCTATGGGAATCCTAGAGAATGTATAATATGATGTCAATAAAAAAAGACTGGATAACAGATGCCGGTAAAGAAAACAAAATAAATTACCACAGAGACGCAGCCCACTTCGCCAAGGCTTCGGCGCGCCAGGGAGGACACAGAGGTTAATTATTTTTCATTTACCGCGAGATACCGGTAAATGAAAAGAACCTGCCCTTATTGTGTATGGAAGTTATTTATTAGATCGGAGCGAATGGGCGGTTAAAAAACAAAGATCAGTGGGGAAAAAGAAACCAGAGGTGTTAAGTGTAAACCTGTCAACTATTTTAGGACGACACACTAGTGCTGGTTTCTGGATACCGGATATAAACCAGTATCCAGTATCTGGAATCCAGTATCAGTTGGCGTTACCTTGGAATTGATTAACATACATGCAAACGGCAAAACTTGTATAATTCTCCATGCTTAACCCATAATTTTCTTCAGGGTTTTAACTACCGCAGCCGCGAACTTTTTACTATTAATATCAGAATCAACCTCAATGATTTCTATTTCAGGATCAAGGTGATTTTTTATGGTACTGGCAAACATTTTATCCACTTCAGGATCATACAAAGGGCCGTTTTCCACACTAAGTGATGAGAATCCGCTCAACGGAATGACTACTTTTACTCTTTCCTTGTTCATATAGAGATTCAACCGTTCGGCAACTGAAAACGCTACATGCTCCAGTTCTTCAGCATTCATCCTGGCATGGGCCCGCGGGTGTTCCTGTATATATAATTTTCTCTCAGCGAGCTTTCTTGACTTCCAAAGGTGATCACCACTGTCTTTTCTTTCAACAGGACCGCAGCTGATTATGTCAAAACCGCCGGGACAAAGAATGTAGGGGATTGAAAGCTCTGAAGTAATATCCAGGCGGTTGGGACCGGAATTATTTCTGTTGCCGCCAAGCAGGTATTCGCTGAATGCTCCCGGGACCAGGTCAATGAATGCCTTAAAAGGACCTTGGGGAATGATTTCCATGGCTGCCAGGTCTCCTACACCATTCGCGTGAAAGGATACCAGTTCATATTCCTCTTCCAGGAATTCACGTATAAAGTGGGCACCCTGATCGGTGAAGCCGAATTCCGTAATCGCAATGGAAGGTCTCTCTTCAATTGCCTCGCTCTCAGCTCCGGCAGTCATACCTGAAATGGAATCTGCGCCGTTAAGAGCCAGTTTCCGGACAAGGGAATTCATACCTACAGTATCCACCACAGCGTGCATTACGGTAATGTCTTTAACGCAGACAAACTCGGCATATTTATCTGCGTGGACAGGCAGTGCCATGGCACTGGAAATGATAATTTTGGGAAGACCAAAGGGCAGTTCTTTCATGGCGGGAAGCGATATCATGGCCCCGGTAAGACCGGTAATTGCAAGCATCCCTTTAAGATCACTGTTTTTATAAAGCTCCATGATCTTTTCTTTCAGGCCCCTGGTCATAATGGAAATAGCTTCTTCCCTCCGGTCAGGGAGATATCCAGCTACCCCTTCAGAAGGACCGCCGCCCAATTCCGATAATTCACCGTAATCAATATCCGCTGAAAGGGAAGGGGTGATGGCCCCTGTTCCTATGCTGATATCAATCAATAAAACCTTATGCCCATGCTGTTCAATCCGTTCCTTGATCAGTCTCAAGGCCTCTTCCCGCTCATCAATCATACCTACAACCGCAATAGTCATTTCCTCACCTCTTATAAAACTTCATGTGTCTTGATTTTACATTTTCATGTTAATCCGAACTTTTTCTAGGTGGCATATAAAATACCACCCTACAAAAAACATTTAAAACGTAGGGTGGGGTTTTACACCTCACCTGAGTATATAGCTGATAAATTCTGGGTGAGATCTATAGTTTAATCGGTTAATAAGATTTCTCAAAACGTTCGAAATGATATAGCGTGTTATAGCTCAATTAGGTTGTAATTTTTCTCACTAGAACCCTTGAACCCTGGGCTCTTTGAATCCTTTTTTACGCCAGAAGCTCCTGGGCCCGGACCAGGCGGTCCTGTACGTGCACACCGTTGGGACACTGTATAGCGCAATTGGAGCAATCACTGCATTTCACTTTTTTGATCTCTTCAGGTAATTCCATGAAACTCATGCGCGCCTGGTGATAGTTGCCGCAATAATCATTATACGCCAGGAACCGCAGCATGTCCGTTACGGGCATATTATTCGGGCATTTTCCGCTGCATTCATAGCACATGCGGCAGTAGGAGGGCCGGATCTTTTCATTCATTACATATAACAGTTTCTCATCAGAAGGAGTATAGGGTTCATACATGGCACTGATATTCATTTCCAGCTCGGGAAGAGTCTTCATGAATGGTACTGTTGTTCCGATGGCAGGATTCTTAAGTACCCATTTGATCCCTGCAAGAGGTCCATCTCCCTTGGTAGCAGGCGGATTATCAACACTGGTTAAATTCAAGCCGGTCAAGGCGACCACTACCTTCATTGCTACAACACCTATACCGGCGTCATGAGCTTTTTTAATTGCCCTGTCCCGGTAATAACCTCCTATTGGAAAGCTGTATGTGGTCTGCATGACATCGAATGTCTTTGTTTCAATAAGATAGTCAACTATCCCGTTCGGATCATGACAGCTGATTCCTACAAAACGGGCCTTTCCCGATTTTTTACATTGCTGCATGGCCTCAAGTGCTTCGTCCGGAATGGATGCCGGTGTGTCCCTTCCATGCAGGTGCCAGATATCAACATAGTCTGTTCCGAGAGTCTTAAGACTGGTATCCAGGTCATTTAAGATATCCGCTTTTTTGCTTGAAGAAGACTTACTGGCAATAATAATTTTGCTTCTATCCCGGCTTTTTATAATTTCTGAAAATATTTTTTCGCTGTCACCATAAGCCCGGGCTGTATCAAAGTAATTAATCCCCATATCCAGTGCGCGGTTGACCACTTCAGGTACCGGAACAAAGCCGATCCCGTAGCCAACGCCCGATACTTTAAGTCCTGTTTTACCTAAGGAACGGTAGGTGATTTTTCGAGGTTCCCCAAAGGCATCTTTAAGGCCTGCAGTTGAAACAAGCCCTGCGACAGGCAGAGCCAATCCGGCTTTTAGAAAGTCCCTTCTTGATGGATTTTTACTCATAAGACCTCCTCTTTTGTTTAGAGATGACAGTGCTGTCTAATCTCAAGGTTTTTTATTACTCGGTTTGAAAAAACTCACCGGAATAGGACTTTTCAATGTCCTCGAAATCTGTGCTTTCATCTGTATCTTTTTTTGCCGCTGCATCTTCTCCTGGTGCATCTTGATTAAGCGATTCAGAATTTGTAACTGTTTCTGAGGCCGTGTTGTTTGCCTGTTTCTTAATCAGGTGTTGACTGAAAATAGTCAGCCCTATCATTACCAGTATTGAAATGGCTACCAGCCAATATGCGGTTTTTATAAGCAGTTTTTGAAATTCCATTGTGTTCCTCTTATGTATGGATATGCTCCGGTAAATCGGAATAATTATTAAAGAATTCAATTGAAAAAATATGATATGGATTTCCTGATAGTATGTCAATCAGATTGGGGGTCCGGATCCGTTCTTGTAGGGTCGGCCGGCTGGCCGTCCGCATTTTTGCTGTTTTATCATTGGGCGGCCAACCGGCCGCCCCTACTTATAATTTACTTAATCCTGCTGTGTTATTTCACCGTATATTATCTCAACCAGTGAAGGCCAACGGCTTTGACCAACTCCAAAGGCTTTTTTTATGTCATCAAGGCTTTTTCCGTCCTTCACCATTGCTTTAACCTTACTACGTTTTTCTATTACGGTATCACGGAGACTCTCAATCTCCTCCTTTTTAACTGGCTCGGCATGACCGCTCAGGTATATTTCTGCGTTGAGATCAATAATTTTTTGAAGCACCCTTGCCAGCCCTTCGGATGATCCGTTTTTATGTTTATGTATAAGGGGATCCATTCCCTTGAAAAAGAGGTCCCCGATTACAGCAATATTATCATCCGGGATATAAACCACTATGTTGTCATTAGTATGGGCAGAGCCGAAGAAAAAGAGATTAATTTCAAGATCTCCGCTGAATAAGTTCAATCGATGAGTAAAAGTAACATTTGGCAGCGGAATATTTATTCCTCCTGATTCATTTGCCGTTTTCATGTTTTTTACGGAATTGTCATGGGAGATAATATTTATATTTTCGGGAAAACCAGGTATCCCATTAACATGATCACCGTCACTGTGGGTGATAAGGAGATATTTAATTGTTTTATCTGTTGTCTTTTTTACGGCATCTATCAGATCCTTTGCAGATTGATCAGTCATCTTGGCATCGACCACATAGACTTCATTGTCCCCGACTATAAACGCGCAGTTGGCTCCCGAGCCGCCGCGGGCCTCATAGACGTGTTTACTCATTTTATGGACAGTCACAGGGGCGGGTGCCTGTCTGTACTGGTCAGGCTGCGGCTTTTTCTGCTGTCCGTAAACCGGTAATGACAGAATTAAAAAAAGTATTGGCAAGAGATAAAATATCTTTGTTTTTTTCATTGTTAATATCCTCCTTTCAAAGGAATACAATCATGGTTGACTCCAAATTATTCGGCTTCAAGACAAAGATACGGAATGTCCTGAAGCCGAACAGTGGTACCAAACGCTTTTAAAAATTAGGTTATAGGTCGGGAGTATCCTATTTAAAATGTGCTATTGTCTGGGCAAGCACAAAGTGCTGGTCAGGCCTTAGTTTCAGGGCTTTTTTTATGGCTTCTCCATCGGCCATTGCACGGACTATACAGGCAAGGCCTTCTGACGCGCACCAGAGGTAGACATTCTGGGCTATGAATCCCGTGTTCGCGTATGACCATGTTTCCTCAAACTCCGGCATCCTCCGGCCTTGAAAACTGGCTTTTTCATAGTCTGCCACATAGATAAGGTTTACAGGTGCTTCGGTTACAAATGGCTGCTGACCGCTTACGGACCTGATGTCTTCCTTGCCCAGAACTTTTAAAGAATGTGCTGCCGGATCATACAGGTAATAACCGTCTGCTGTTGTAACGTAGATGTCGATATTCTGCCAGTCGGCTGCTGATGGTGCGGTGCGATGGTTGGTTCCTGGTCTGTTTATTCCATCTGCTGCCCAGAGTAGATTGGACATTTGCTGCATAGTGAGTTTTTTTGCCGGCCCGAATTCTCCTCTTTGACTTTTTCTTAAACTCAAAGCCTTCATCAATGGCATACCGCCTTCTATTTGAGGCTCAGGGAGTTTTATTACCTCATTTTCCGCGGCTGCTGTTGAATTGATATTGATAAAACAGAAAAGGCCTATAACAAATAATATCATTAACTTTTTCATAATCGCTCTCCTTATTGGCAATAATTTATTTGTATAATTTAATTAAGATAGAGAAATTGCTATCCCATGTCAAACGAATTTCCACTCTGTATTGTCTCCAAATAATCAGGACAGTATCATCATATTAAAATAATATCGAGGATTGCAGAACTCTTATCCTGGAAGAGGGACATGCCTTGCTTAATCTGGAAGAAAGGGTATATGAGCTGCAGGGATGAACGATATAGAAAAACCGGGCGGACGCAAGGCCCGCCCGGTTATTTGAGAAAGGATCATCTCTTCTGGATATGTGTCGTCCTAAAATAGTTGACTGCTTTTTGCTGCATACCTCTGGTTTCTTACACTTAATAACATAAAGCTAATATCTGACTTATTTGAAAAAACTATCGAACACGTCATCCCCGCGGAGGCGGGGATCCATTTAATATGCTCAGAAAAAAATTGGATTCCCGCCTCCGCGGGAATGACACTCTAGCGACCAACTTCCCAGCCTCTCAGTTTATTAAAAACGAGAGACTATGAACCATAAACCAGAAACTGCTTCTTTTTGCCACGTTAGGATTAAAGTTCCGCACAAACGACTTTTATGAATTTTCCTTCCTCCAGATGATAATGAATGAACTGGGGAATCACTGCCGTCTGTCCGACAGCAAGCGGCTTAAGCTTCGGATAGTCCGAGGCAGCTACGGCCTCGGGCGATAATTCCTTCACTCCTTCAATCTGTACTCTGGCTTCAAGTACGACATTATTTTCATCAGAAACAAAACGGTCCACTATCACGCTTTCTTTAATATAGGCATGAAGGAAATCATAGAACTTCATTACTGATTCCCGGGTTTTAAAGGAACCACCGACATGTATCATTTCGAATTCATCAGCGAAATAATCAAGAAATCCCTTATAATCCCTGCTGTTAAATTTATTTAAGTAAACATCAAATTCATCACGTGTCATATATTCCTCTCTTTTCCAAAATATTTTTTAAAAAAAATTATAATTAAATGGGCAGTGTCCCCAAAATCCGCCAGTAAATTTTTTGTAAGTGGTTTATGGATTCCCTGGGCACCAGCAAGGTGTCAATTGCAAGGCGTCAAGGAGCGCCGACTGAAACGTACAAACAGTACGCTGCAAGGAGAAGCGAACGCAGGCAACACAGCAGATGACATTTTGATGGTGAATCAGGGGCCCTTATATGGCGCGACCAATCCTTGAACCATCCCCAATAGCATCTATTATCAGAGCAGGATTCCCACAGTCGCCAATCTGATAGATTTCAGGGGCTGTCTCCTTCAGGCTTTTGAAGAACTCAGTGTCCGGCGCCATGGGCAATGCAGGTAATATGGTATCTGCCGCCAGGATCTTTTTCTCTCCTTCTCTGGTAGTGACAGTCAGCCCTTTGTCTGTTATCTCCTCATACTTAACACCGGAATACATGGCCACTCCCTTTTCCTCCAGCCACCCAAACAGGCGAACCTTATGATTCTCAATCACCATATCTCCCATTAGTTCGGCGGCTTCCAGGACTGCTACCTTTCTACCGCGCTTGACTAGAAACACGGCTGTCTGGAGGCCATGTATGCCGCCACCGATAATGACAACTTTATTACCTATGGGCATCCAGAATTTCGTGGCCCATATGAGCAGCCTAGGACCTGTGAACCTCAAAAAAGTCTTCAGCCGGCGGTTCAAGTCGGCAGCCATTACCACCTTGCCAGAATCGATTCCAGGTATATCCGGAACGGAATAGAGCCCTCCCGTCGCCAGAATGAGCACATCCGGCTTAACCTGCTCAACCAATGCCTTATTCACCTCTTTGCCAAGATTGATCTTGATGCCCAGCTTGGTAATTTGGGTATAAAGATATCGAACCAGGGCTGGAAGGTCCTCAATTTCAAGTCCTTTAATCGTGGCTGCCACGGGTAAGGATCCTCCCAGTTGATGTTCTTTTTCGTACAGCGCTACTTCATGTCCCCTTAAAGCCGCTACCCTTGCCGCCTCCATTCCCGCTGGTCCGCCACCTACTATCATAACCTTTTTCTTCTTAACCGCAGGTTTGATCTCGTATTCCCCTTCTTTTGCCAGGGAAGCATTTATGCGGCAGAACGATTTTCCAAATTCACCCGGAACATACTGTGTATGTATTGCTTCGATGCAGGAAAGGCAGCGTGTGCAGGGGGCAATGTCTTCCAGTCTTCCTTCACGGGCCTTGTTAGGGAGATCCGGATCGGCTAAGAGGCGCCTGGTCATGCCTATAAAGTCCGCTTTATCCTGTTGCAGGATTTTCTCTGCCAGTTCAGCGTCGATGCCTGCGGTGGCAATCACGGGTATGGAAACTGCCTTCCTGACTAACGCGGCCAGGGGCACCCAGAATCCGGCTCCGCTCTGGCTTCCATCAAGTTCTTTCGGCAGGGGATCCGGTACCTCCGGGTAACAGACCGCTTCGGGCCAGTTGATTAAACTGTAAAGCGGACCAAAACCGTCAGCTTTAGGATGAAGGTTATCAGCTCCTGCAGCTTCCAATATCCGGCCGAACTCCTGACCCTCCTCAGGAGTTATACCGTCATCCACTCCATATTCAGCGGCATTGTACTGGACACCGATGGGGAAGTCTTCACCCAGGCTTTTCTTAATTTTCTGCAGGATCTCAACCATGAACCGGGCCCTGTTCTCCAGGCTTTGAGGACCGTATTGATCCTGGCGTTTGTTCCAGTGACGTGACATAAAAGTATTACCCAGGTGCTGGGTACCGCAGTGTATCTCCAGGTGGTCAATCCCGGCCTCTTTATAACGCTCTGCCCCTTTTACAAACTCTTCATGAATTCTTTCAATATCATCGAGGGTTGCCTCAACGGTTTCATCACTCCAGTGGTCATACACGTGCTCTCTCATCACCGAAGCAGCTATTGGTGGACGACCGGCAAGGGACGCCGGGCACCAGGGTCCGGCATGCATCATCTGAACCGATAACTTGCAGCCATATTTGTGGACCGCATCTGCCAGTTTTTTAAAGCCCGGTATGTATTCATCAGCGTCAATTCGGAGTCCATCGGGCATCCTTGCGCCTAAAGGGTAATCAATATAGGCATTCCATAGAATAACCATACCCGCGCCGCCTTTTGCCACTGCTTCTACGTAGTCAATGGTTCTCTGGTTTATGTGGGCATCAATGGGGTCATGGGTATTCATCTCCGCGGCCGTCTTTATTATCCGGTTCTTAACCCGCATCTTCCCTATATTATAAGGTGAAAACAGCTTTTCAAAATACACCTTCCCGCTCATTATCACTTCTCCTTTTTAATAAAAATCCCTTTTGTTTTGAGGAACGAAGTATATGGAGTGAGCCGTTGTATGTCAATGTTAAACGCGGATTTTGCAGTAGCCATTTACTGTCGTGTAAATCCTATTAATCGGGACGTCCATAAGAAACTAAAAAATTAATTATAACACAAAGTTATTTAGTTTTTTATGGATGCCCCCCTCTACTTTTCTATTTTCTCTATAATGCGAACATGATATGATCGCGGTGCTAAACGGCTGGAGTGTCACTCCTGATAAGAACATATCTGGCAAGAAGGTAACCACGCAAATACTTCAGGAACATATTTTGCCGCTTGTTGAACCTCCCAAAAGAAAAAAGGCGAGCCGTTAAAAATTAGCCCATTGAACAGAAAAGGAGGCAGGTGAATGAAAATAAAAGACAGGCTGAAACAATATGAGCAACAGACACCGGAAATTGTCTTTGAATGGCAGGACAGGAAAAGCGAAGCCCAGGGTTGGGTAGTGATTAATTCATTGAAAAATGGCGCTGCCGGCGGTGGAACGCGAATGCGCCCCGGTCTTGATAAGAAAGAAGTCATTGCTCTGGCAAAGACCATGGAGATCAAGTTCACGGTGTCCGGACCACCTGTCGGCGGGGCTAAATCCGGAATCAATTTCGACCCGAACGATCCACGTAAACACGCGGTATTGAAACGCTGGTACCATGCAGTGGCACCTCTGCTGAAATATTACTACGGCACCGGCGGCGATTTGAATGTCGACGAAATCACTGAAGTAATTCCAATTACCGAATCCTATGGATTATGGCATCCCCAGGAGGGCGTAATCTCAGGATATTTTGG
Organism: Thermodesulfobacteriota bacterium; assembly: GCA_042573485.1. GTDB lineage: Bacteria > Desulfobacterota > DSM-4660 > Desulfatiglandales > HGW-15 > JAAZBV01. Next base: position 26,016 of record JBHPCX010000017.1, read on the forward strand.
CCAAAAGGAGAATTTAAAAATTCAGAAAATCGGTCAGCTTCGTGCTGGTGTCTCTAAAATTATGGAAGATCCTCAATACCTGCCTGAAGGCGGTAAAGTATATAAAATTGCAGATATGATTACCGGATTCGGTGTGGTGGAATCGGTTCGGCACGCCTATGAATTTTATGGTGAAAAGCTAAAAGGCAAACGGGTCATTGTTCAAGGCTGGGGCAATGTGGCCGCCGCAGCCGCCTGTTATATCGTCAATCAAGGTGCACGTATCATTGGGATTATAGATCGCAAAGGCGGCTTAATTAATGCCGATGGCTTTGACCTGACGGCTATCAAACAACTTTTATTTAACAGGGTGGCAAATGAGCTCAGTGACCCGAATATGTTAAGTTTTGAGGAAGTCAATTCAAGAATCTGGAGTACAGGAGCTGAAATCTTTCTACCTTGTGCGGCTTCCAGGCTGGTGACACGTGATCAGGTTCAATCGATGCTTGAAAACGGTTTGGAAATGATAGCATGTGGTGCCAATGTTCCCTTTGAGGATGAGGAGATTTTTTACGGACCTGTATGCGAATATGCGGATTTAAATACGATCGTTATTCCCGATTTCATTGCCAACTGCGGCATGGCGAGAGTGTTTGCGTATCTGATGGAAAGCCCTACCACCATTACTGATGAGGCAATCTTTTCCGATGTTTCCAAAACGGTTAAGATGGCTCTTAAAGATATTTGTGAGATACGTCGAGATCGGAAAGGCTTGACTGCTCAGGCTTTGGAAAGGGCCTTGTCGGACCTGATTTGAAAGGCCGGTCTCAGATTCCTATCGACAAATCATCAAAGCGGCCGCTTCATACTATAGAACGAAAGGGGTCAAGGGATTTAACCCCTTTAACTTATAAAACAAAGACTTAGCTGATCGTTGAAAGCTCCATCCAGAAATTGCCTCTTTCTGGATGGAAACTAACTAATTGAGCCCGCGTCTTTCCAATAGCGGTTTCACATCGGGATTGCGCCCTCTGAAATTTGTAAACTGCTGCATAGGTTCGACACTGAATCCCCGTGATAATACGGTATCGCGAATGTGTTTCCCGTTCTCCCGGGTCATGCCGCCATTTTCCTTAAACCATTCAACTGCATCTGCGTCGAGCACTTCCGCCCAGATGTAGGAGTAATATCCGGCAGAATAGCCGCCCATGATGTGAGAGAAATAGGGTAAATGATACCGTGGCGGAACAACATCCAGTTTTGCTCCTGCTTTCGTAAGGGCATCCTCTTCAAACCGCATTAATTCATCAGCCGAAGGTACTTCATCAGGTTTAAGTTGATGCAGTGCCATATCCGTCAGAGAGGCCTCGAGGTACTCAGTGGTTCTAAAACCTTGATTAAATTTGCTTGAGGCCAGTACTTTGTCCAGCAGCTCTTGCGGCATGTGTTCACCGGTTTTATAGTGGACTGCATAGTTTTTAAGAACTTCCGGCCAGTCAGCCCACATTTCGTTGACTTGTGATGGAAACTCAACGTAATCTCTCGGCACATTGGTACCTGAAAAGCTTTCATAAGTTACGTTGGACAAAATCCCGTGCAGCCCATGCCCAAATTCATGAAACATGGTAGTTACTTCATCAAAAGTCATCAGGGTGGGCTCATCCTCCGGTGGCTTGGTAATGTTCAAATGATTGCCAACTACAGCTTTTCGATTCAATAGATTGGATTGGGCAACATAGTCATTCATCCATGCACCACCCCGTTTGCTGGGGCGTGCGTAGAGGTCCATGATTAAAAATGAAAGGGTTGAACCGTCCGCATCAAAAACCTCGAAAACACGAACATCTTCCTGGTAAACAGGCAGGTCGGATCTCTCTTTAAAGGTGAGACCAAACAATTGATTTGCCGCGTAAAACAAACCTTTTTTCATTACGCTGTTTACCTCAAGGTAGGGACGCAATTCAGACTCATCAAAATTGAAGCGTTTTTGGCGAACTTTTTCGGTATAGAAATCCCAATCCCAGGAAGCTAATTTAAAATTGCCGCCTTCATCATCAATCATGGCCTGCATATCGGCTGCTTCCCGTTTGGCATTGGCCACTGCAGGTGGCGTTAACTCAGCCAGGCGCTGATTAACCGCTTCAACAGTTTTCGCGGTTTGATTTTCCAGTATATAGGCCGCGTGACTTTCGTAACCCAGCAACTTCGCTCTTTCAGCTCGCAATTTTGCTGTACGGCTCAATATTTCAAGATTATCGAACTCGCCGCCGCGATGGCCTCGAGAAAGCGATGTCTCATGAATACGCTGACGAAGGGCTCGATTTTCAAGGCTTGCCATGACTGGCTGACCACTGGTGTTTAACAACGGCAGCACAAACTTTCCCGGTAAATCCCGTGACTCAGCTTCATCTGCAGCAGCTTCTATCTGCGCTTCGGTGAGACCCGCTAACTCTTCACGCGAATCAACAACGACAGCAAGATCATTGACTTCATTCAGTACGTTCTGGCTAAATTGGGTAGAGAGTTCTGCCAGTTCGGAATTGATTTCTTTCATCCGCTTTTTTTGCTGATCGTTTAAAGCCGCACCAGCCCGCACGAAACTTTTATGGGTCTCTTCAACCAGGCGTTTAGATTCAGCGTCAAGGCCTAAATCATCACGATTGTCATATAAGGCTTTTACCCGATCATATAATTTTTTATTTAACAAAATACTGTCCTGATGGGCTGACAGTTTAGGAGCGACTTCAGTCTCAACCGCTTTAATATCGTCATTGGTATGAGCCGCGCTCATTGCATAAAATACGTTTGAAACCCGCGTCAATAAAGCTCCGGATATTTCCAAAGCAACAATGGTATTGTCAAAAGTTGGCGCCTCACTTTTATTGGCAATACCCTCAACTTCTGCCAGTTGATCGGCCATGCCTTTTTCAAAGGCGGGTAGATAATGAGCGGTTTCAATACGATCAAAAGGCGGGAATTCCAGAGGCAGGCTGCTGGAGGAATAAAACGGGTTATCGCCAACGACGGCGGATTGAGTACTACTTGTATCCATATCTGAAGAACAGGCAGCAATTAATACCAATACAGCCAGGGATAAAACCAACCGAAATTTATTCATTTTCTTTTCCTCTCAATAGTTGATGCATTATTATAAAGTTTATTCAATAATAAGATTTTTCAGCTCGTTTGTATCATCCGCCTTGATGGGGAAATACTTGGCCAGCATCCACACTTTATGTTCAAACACGGAGATAAAAATAAGAACGCCGGTTTCATCCCGGGTTTGGAAAAGGGCATTTGATAAGGATTCCCTTTTTTGGGGAATGAAGTATATGGAGTTTGGCGTTGTATGTCAATCTGTAATCATCCCACCATATTGTAGATTTTTTGTTCCCACTGTCTTAGTAGAAACGCCTGTTATAACGCTTAGCGTCCTATCGTCAACCTGTAAATACATTATCAAAACCGGGCGGGCAGCCGTCTTCGTCAAGGCTTCCGCCGTCGCAAAGCTATGGCGAGATAACATTGCGTGACAGGTCGGGGAATCCAACACCGCATGTCATTCCCCGGCTCCGACCGGGGAATCCAGTTTTTTGATTTTATTTAACCAGGAATTGCCCCCTTTTACAACGATCCCGTTAAACTTGATATTTTGCTGCCATCGGTTTACCCTGATAGGCAAAAATTCAAAATACATAAGGTGCGGGCAATGAGTAATAAAGTTGATGCTAAAAGAAATAGATTTAATTCAGATTCCGATAAAAGCTCAACAAAAAAAAGATCCTTTTTTGGGGGCTTTTTACTGCTTGTTTCTTTATCATTTGCCTGGGGAATCTGTTGGCCGGTTATGAAAATAGCTCTGTCCGAGTTGCCGGTCTGGACTTTTCGAGTTTACACAATAATGTTCAGTGTTATTGGATTCATCACACTTATCAAACTTTCCGGACTATCGATTTCGATACCATTAAAAGAACTCAAGCAGGTTCTGGTGATAGCCCTGTTCAATATCTCCGGCTGGCAAATCCTGTCAGCGTACGGTATCTCAAATATGAACGCCAGTCGTGCCTCGATCATCGCCTATACTATGCCGATCTGGACAACAATTGCGGGAAGGTTCCTGCTGGCAGAGAAGTTGACACCACCAAAACTGATGAGCCTGTTTCTGGGAACAGCTGGAATAATGGTTTTGGCAGGCAGGGAGATCGGAAATTTTGTTGCCACGCCAATAGGTACTGTTTTTATGATCTTCTCAGCCATCAGCTGGGGAATAGGGACAGCTCTTATTAAATACTACAGCTGGTCAATACCTTCATCCGTACTTGCATGCTGGCAGCTTATGTTAGGAGGAATTCCTGTTATCCTTGGAGCGCTTGTAATTGAGCCATCTTCCATGTTTACACCTGTTTCATGGCAGTGTGTTCTCGCGTTGTGCTATGTGGTACTGATAGGAAACATTTTCAGTTATTGGGCATGGTTTAAAATTCTTGGTAGGTTTTCTGCAACGATCTCGTCTGTTGGGATCCTCATGGTGCCGGTTATCGGTGTATTCAGCAGCGGTATTATGCTTTCAGAAAGGATTGGTATCCAGGAAATGGCCGCACTGATTCTGGTTGTCTCCTCTCTGTCTATTATCTATTTTAAAAAATCCAGTTAATTTCCAGCGGTACCTGTTTTGAGGGTTTGGAATCACATAAACAAGGGGATGTACCTCAATATATCAAAACTCGACTATGAACTGATAATTTGAAGTACGTCCCCTAATTTCACAACCGGTAGAACCTCAGAATGGGCTCGCGCAGCGTGCCCCTACGGTTTTGATGTCCGCTGACGTAAACATTACATATATACATAAATTCGAATAAGTCGAATTGTAGGGGCACGGCGCACCGTGCCCATGAATTATTGTTGCCAGGAAAGCCTCTTTTATAAAAATCGGTAAGATCGTAGCTTAATTCAACAACACAAAGATTTATACCCTACTAAATTATGATCTTCCAGTTATTTTAAAAGACCTCTGCCGGCAAGATCTTCAGCAACATCTTCCATCTCGAAATTCCTGAGGGTTTCTGCCCTGGGCAGACCGGTTTCAACATCCCAGCCGCGTAATTCATAGTATTCGTCTTTCAGTTTTTCAAAGTCCTGCCTGTCAAAGACTCTTCCTTCTACTGATGTTATTTCACCGTCTTTTCCCGGTACAATACATTCAGGATCACAGAAGAGCTCTCCCTTCTTAAGAGGTTGAGTGAAATAATAATCCATGATCTGATCATCATTTCGCCCATCCCAACCCTGTCTTAAAAGAACAGCTCTTTGCATATTTACATTTCTTTCTCCCAGGCGGTACAGGCCTTCTTCATCCACTTCCTTTCCTGTCACAGCGGAAAATATCTGCCATTCAAGGGCTGGTTCATTAATGTTCTCACTATAATAATCAGCCCATATCATCATCCAGCTGAGATCGCAGAGAATCATACTTTCCTTTACATAGGCCCTGTCCAGTGCTCTTTTAGATGCTAGAGCCTTTCCCTCCATTGTCGTAAAGTCGGCTGCTATTTCACTTCCCCAGATACGTTTTGCAAACTTCCGAAAAACCTCGCTTGAAAAATTAGCGTTCTCCATCTTATTTGCCCAGTCTACCCACTTGAAAAGTGACGATACCGGTTCATGCAGCGTTTGTATTGGTCTTCTGGGTTCCATGGCATAGATAAGGGCTGTAGCAGGCATGAGTCTTGGATCATAATCCTTTGTTTCGCTGTTTCTTGTGGCAACAAAGTCTCCTATTCGCTCTATTGCTTTTCCTCCTATGGACTCAGCAGCCCTTATAGTACCTTTTGCCAGAAGATCTCCGAACCCTTCTCTTAAAGCAATTTTTTCTGTAAGTACTTCAATAAATTCAGGCATTCCAAGCTTTGAGAAGGGGAGGCCAGTCTTTTCTTCAGTCAGGATGCCTTCTTTATAGCAATAGGAGAGCCAATCCACCATCCCATGCATCACTGACGTATCCAGTCCGTAATTATCACAGAGCCTGGAGGCCAGCAGGCGTGTATCACTATTATCTTCTCCTGTATATTCCAGAATTCGCATTAAATAAAACATCATTGCCTGACAAAAGGACTTATATTTACGTCCCTTTGAATCCGGATACACATAGCGGCCGCATCCGACACCGCATCCGTAGCAGATATGCTTTTTGAATGAATCGTTGATCTTCCACATACCTTCATCATGATCTGCTATCTTATGAATTTCCCGGATTTGTTTGGCCAGGATCTTTAATTTATCAGGATCAGCGGCGACAGGTCTTTGATCTCCTGCAACGACAACAGCCTTAAGCATTTTGGAACCCATGACCGCTCCAAACCCTGCAGATCCGGAAGAGCCATTTTCTCCCAGTATTGTGGCAAAAGTTACTAGATTTTCAGCCGCCTTACCTATTGTAAGGACACTGAACTCCTTTCCAATATCTGACTTTAATTTATCAGTAGCCTCAAAGGCAGACTCGCCCCATAACTGCGAGGCATCCCTGATTTCAACCGTATCATTCTTAATATAAATATATACCGGTTTATCTGCCTTGCCCTGTATCACAAGTCCGTCATAACCTGCATATTTAAGCGTTACACCCCATCTTCCACCCAGGTTGGCATAGGAAAAGGCCTCCCTGTCTCCCTGTGGCGATTTCCCGCAGATCTGCCATCTTGATCCGGCAAACCCGTTAAAACCTGCTACAGGCCCGGTGGTACATATTAAACAGTTATCAGGATCAAGTGCCCCTGTTTCAGGAGGAACAAAGTCCCAGTAGAGTTTAGCTGCTACACCTCTTCCGCCTGTAAACCTGTCAGTATAATCAGCAGAGTCAAATGTGCTTACATTTCCGCTTGATAAGTCCACTTTAAGAATATTCCCCGCATAACCGAACTGTTTCATTTATATCTCTCCTTAATTCTTATATTCATAACCATATATTTGTCATTCCCGCGTAGGCAGGAATCTATTTAGGTATTTAAAAGTAAAAACCAATGGATGCCCGTCTGCACGGGCATGACGGAATGTAGAGACGGGTTTGAAACCCGTCTCTACAATTGTTATATTCATTAAAACATTATTCCTCTTTATTCTGGATACTAATGATCGTTTTTATATAATAGTTTATTCCTTGAATCAATACACACCATATTCCTTTGTAGCATCAACCCATGCTTTAACGAGTTCCGGGTTACATCCCTCCAGTTCCAGGGTGCCGGTTGTCATGATATAGCCTCCGCCTTTTCCGACCCGTTCACACAGCTTATGGGTATATTCCCTTATCTCCTGGACACTGCTTCCTGAAAGCATTGATACAGGCATACCTCCCATAATGCACATGGTATCACCGAGCACTTCCTTTACCTTGTAAATATCGCTGGACTGAAAGAGCCCGGTAATTTTCCCTTTAGGAAATTCTGCCAGATATTCCAGGCGCTTATCCCAGACGCCTTCAAAAAATATCCAGAGTGTAAAACCTTCATCGATTAACTCCATTACAAGATCCCTGAACTGGGGCCAGTAAAATTTTTCAAACTGCGGGATAGACATAAATCCGTCCGATCCCCTGTGCAAGGGTATCCCTGCCTTGTAAATACCTGTGGCCTGTGCGCCTGTCATTGCCTGCTTAAACTGTATACGTTTTGCTTTTTCTTCCGCTGCAAGCAGTTTTTCAGGCTGACGCATCATATCAAGAAATATCCCGCGCATACCTCTGAGAGTATCAGACATGAAATCAAAAGGGGCTTCTATAAGAGCTCCGGCCATAAAGGAGGGAGGGGGAAATCCAAGCTCTGCCATACGCTGGATCGATGACATTGCCTGAGGCATCTGGGCCGTTAAAACCTGGCAGGCTTCCTGGATTTTCTTAAAGGCCTCCAAAAGAGGAGGAGTATTTAAAGACGCGAGACTGGACAGGTTATAAAAACCGAAAAGCCACATGCCTAACGGGGGAAGTTTACGGAATCCTTCAAAGGCTTCAAAAGCCCGTGGAAGGTATGTCCTTATAGCATAATCAGAAGGATCTTCAAGAAAATCATCATAATCTTCGGCCTTCATAAATTCCTTTTCATCAAACTGGAAGGACCCGTCGGGCCCGAGACCGTATCCCGGCCATTTAGTCATCCTGTCTCCCAATATTTTACTCACAGCGGGATTGCCCATAACACCTGAAATCATATCAGGCTTAAAATATTGGGCCAGTTCCTCAAGAATCTCCTGAGCTTTTTCAGGATTTTCGTGTAGCTCCTGCCTTGTTATATTTCCCATTTCAGCCAACAGATAACCCAGGACAAGATAAATTGGTATCCGATCCGGTTTTCTGAGTTCAAGTGCGTCTTCAGCTCTTTTTGAACGTGCAAGGTATTCCGGTGAATCTGCCATAATTCACTCCTATATATTTTTTTAATAATTACAGGGCTAAATTCAAATTATCTGTCTCAGGAAATTTTTGGAACAATACAAGAAAATGGCGTTTAAAGAAAAGAATTTTTGTTGGCCGGGAGTAAAATAATTTACAGCTGCCATATTCCGGTAAAATATGGCAGCTGGCTGTTTATAACAAATATGGTCAGCCTAGATCTGGCCAATTTCTCCGGTTTCCTTATTCTTCCAGTATCCGCGTGACTGCAGCGGCCAGTTAAACTTGATTGCCCCCGGCCTGGGGCAGTCATTGGCACAGCAGCCGCAGTACCAGCATTCATCCTGGTGAAGAATAATGGGCGGCTTTCCTTTTTCAGGGTTGGGTATATAAACATCTATCGGACAAACCTCAACGCAATGATTACACCCGTTGCATCTTTCCGGATTGAACAGCACCGGCTGGTTAGGCGTTGTTACATTGGGGATGGCCATTAGTTCCTTTTGGGTCATATTTACCTCCAATAAAGAGAGTTGGTTTTTATAATATCTCGGTTTACCGAAAGAGGGTTCAAGGATTCAAGGGTTCAAGGATCTTAAAATCAGTGTTTTATACTTTTCACTTGGACCCTGGAATCCTCGACCCCTCGAGCCCTTTGCTTTTCATCCTTTAAAATTATAACTGCCTTTTAATTTATTCTCCCTTATAAACACCTTGATAGTCAGCATTATGTTTCTCATATCCTTCCTTCATGTTTCCCCAGAATTCCTGCGGCAGGTAATCTATTTTGATTTCATCATTTTCAAGATTTATTGTAGAGTATTTATTCCACTCAGGGGGATCCATTTCAGGATAATCTATTCTCTGGAAGCCCAGGGGCATACTGCTGGCCTTTCTTTCAAGAGATGCATTAAGAATGATCTTTGCATGTTCAATCATGTGAAGGTCTTCGAGACTTCGCATCAGTTTATGGGGGTCAAGCGCATAGAGCATTGGAACTGATTCCTTTTCGATTTTTTCGATGGCAGTCAGTCCCATTTTAAAGAGCCTTTCGGTCCTGAATTCACTCGCGTAATACTGCATTGCCCTTGCAAGACCGGAATGAAGTTCCTTCCACTCAATACCGCTGTCCCGTTTAACGGGCGCGTAGACTCTTGCCTTTTCCGTTTCTATCTGATCTCTGGAAATTTTACCATGATCTATTTCTTTAACATATGCAGCGGCCTTTCTTCCTGCGTATCTTCCTGTGGCCGCGCAGTAACTGTGGTCTTCGGATGAGAACATGGTCATACCCGCGACATAAAGTCCATCGAGTGAGCTTTTCATGTTCCAGTCCACCAGAAGACCGCCGCTGCCCGGACTTCGCCACTGGGGCATGCTTTCACCTTCCATAAATTTGTAACTCTGCTGAAGGTCCCTGCTTCCGTCAAAGCCTGCCTGGTTAAAGGTGTCGATAATGATCTTTGTTGTGGATTCCTCCCCCAGCATCAGGTTCCATGTAGCTCTTCTTTCTACATCAGACATTGACGGCCAGTCACCGTAAAAGGGAAGCTCATACTCACCCTTCATTATACCTTCCCGGACCATGGCCTGTACCTGGGGTGTGGGAACCATTGCTCCTGCGTCTTCCCATCCCTGGATTGGCAAGGGTACTCTTTTGCCATTTGCATCTACGAGCGGAAGATTTTCATAACTGGCATCTCCCGCGCCGGTATACCACTTGTGTTTCATTCCGGTCGCTATACCTATAATACCGGTACCCTCCATGTTAACCAGTTTAGCCCCTGCCTTCCAGCCCATGATGAGACCGTCGCCTGACGCAGCCCTGGGCATCATGCTTGACATCCCGCAGAGTTCACTGTTCATCATCCAGATAGAGCCTCCACCGGCTGTTGAAATAATAGTAGCCTTGGATTTGAATATCATGAATTCACCGGTACGGCTGTTAAGACCTGTCGCACCGATAACCCGACCGCCCTGAACGCCGTCCTCCGTTAACAGGCTCGTTCCCATGACCCTGTCAAAGATCTGAACTCCCAGCCTTTTGCATTCTTTTTTAAGAGCGGGTTTGAAAGTTGATCCCCATACACGGATAACAACATTATTTCGTTCTTCAGGGGGGTTAAAACCCGGTTTTCCCATATCAGGATCAGGTAGATAACTGTGTATTGTACCGTAGCGGGGGGAGATCATGAACTTGGTTTCATCATCTCTGCCTTCCGCGCCAACATATTCATCATCCGTATCACGGATTTTTCCGCCCATCTGCTCCATTTCCAGAAGCGTGTCATAATCTTCACGGCACTGGATCTGTATACCGATTCCATTCGCGTAGGGGCGGTCAGCCATATGAACTGCCCATTCGTCAGAATCAACACGGGAATGCGGGTTTGCAGGCGCATTACACCAGTGGTCACATCCGGGTCCGCCGGCACCGCTTCTTATTGTGTCAGCCTTTTCAACAAGGGCTACCTTTAGCCCGTGCCTCGCGGCACTGATTGCGGCCCAGCATCCTGCTATTCCGCCGCCGACTACCAGTATATCGGTCTCTACCTCCTGTTCCTCTTCATAGCGAACAGGGTAGGGCCAGTTCGGCGGTGTTCCATTGCTCTTTAAGTAATCATGCCAGTTTGCCATAGTAATTCCTCCTTATAGTTTATATCTGTCCTATTTCATCTGTTTCTTTGTTTTTCCAGTAGCCGCGTGACTGGAGCGGCCAGTTGAATTTGATCGCGCCCGGTCTGGGGCAGTCGTTAGCGCAGCAGCCGCAATACCAGCATTCATCCTGATGAAGAATAATAGGCGGTTTTCCCTTTTCAGGATTGGGTATATAAACATCTATGGGACATACTTCCACGCAGTGGTTGCAGCCGTTGCATCTTTCCGGATTGAATAAAACCGGCTGGTTGGGTGTGGTTACATTGGGAATCGCGAATAATTCATGATCTGACATATTTACCTCCAATCATCTGTTACTTAAAGGCGTCTTTAATGAAGTGAACTTGTATTAAAGTTTTATGGGCAGAAATAAATCAAATTTCAAGATTATTGAAGGAGGTGTAAAAGTCAAGGAAAAATCTGATAGAATGTCATTTTATGGAGTTATACCGAACCATTTCTTTAGTATCTCTTTCGGGGATGGCTGAAATCTATCGCCTTTAGACGAAAGAATGTTTCTATTGTTACGTAGTGCCTTGTTATTTCGCATAGCAACCCCGATTAGATAAAGGCAATGGGTTGTGGATTCCGTGGTCGAGGCACGGAATGACATAATCTGGCACTGCAGAATCCACACTACCGTCATTCCGCGACTTGATCGCGGAATCCATGTTTTTTACTCCTGTACTCTTTACTTAATACTGGAGGAGACAACATAAAGTCTATTTTGTTTGTTATAGTCAAAACAGTTGATTTTAATGAACTTGCTTTGGAGCCACTTGCCTATAGACGAGATTAGATTAGTTCCGGGTCTATTTCATACCTAATTTTTCACCCCGTTCAAGGAGAGAAATCGATTCTTTCACACGCCGATCCTTTGTTTCCTGCCGTTTAGCGAAAGCGATCCAGCCGATAAACTGTTTTTTATAGGAAGGAGCTAATTTATCAAAGAACTTTCGAGCCTTTTTGTTCTTTTCTAAGGCGGTTTTCAATTCGGGAGACATTTTAAACGGTATTTGTTGGCTGTCTGATTTATCCCATAGACCTGATATCCTGGCTTCATCAATTCTGACAATGCCGGCTTTCGTCATAAGGCCCTGCTTTTTAAGTTTTTTTACACGTTTTTTGTTTAATTCCGACCACCTGCTGTCAGGCTTACGGGGAGTCAGTTTCCTAACATACTTTTCGTCGTCAATCTTTTTAATAATGTTGTCTATCCAGCCAAAGCAAAGGGCTTCTTCAACCGCTTCATCATATTCCAGTGATGCTATACCCGTATGCTTTTTATAGAAAACCAGCCAGGCACCATTACTTTTATTATGATTCCGCCTGAGCCAGTCTCTCCATTCCTTCCTGTTTTTCAGGTATAATTGTTCCATTGTTTATCATGCAAATTAATCAGGTGCTACAGCTTCTAATCTATCAACCCATACATCTAACTTTTTAATGAAGTGATTTCTCTGTTTTTGTGTGATCAGACGGTCAACTTTAACCACGAAGTCCGCAACCAGGGCAGTTGACTCATCATTCGATGGATTTCCAGAGATAAAATCAGCCAGTAATTGCTCTATTTTATCTCTATTTATAGGTTCATTCCTCAGCGCCTTGATAAATTCACGCTGTCGTTCAAGTTGATCATTATTTGTCTGTTCTCTATTGTCCGGCATTTGCCTGACTAAATTGAGAATCTCTTTTTTCTGGGTGTCGCTGAGATGTCCCAGCCATTCTTCAAAGGATTTTATTGTTTCCCCGGACCGGTCTTCGGCATTTCTGTCAGCGTTTTTTTGCCGGCGTTTTTTATTCTTCTCGTTCTGGTCGGCCATCTTTTCTTCAAAATGTTCAATCTGTTCCGGTTTTAAACTCATTAAAAAATCAACAAGTACATCGGACAACCTGTTTCTTATCAATTCAATCTGGTGTGACAACTCATCATAAAACCATTTGACATCTTCTTCCTGTATCCCTTTTAAAACCCGGGTTTGCATGCCTTTAATGAAATCGATATGCTGAGGAATTCCCTCTTCTCTATGGGAGCTGAGATTATATTCCAGTTTTTCCTTTAAGAAACTTTTCTGTTCCCGGGTAATATCAAAATACTGATCCAGGCTTCTCAGTATGAAGAAATCGATAGTATTGTACCAGAACCTGGTCCCGCAGGAGGATAGGGTGATCAAAATGAATATAAATAAAAAACCTTTAAGGATATTTTTCATTGACCGTTATTCCATAATATATTGTTACATGTGTATTTTAAGTTCACACAAAAACCCCGCCCTGAGGACGGGGTTTTTAAATTTGTATAGATCAATCTACCAGGTCGGTTTACCGCACCTGTAGTTCTCTGCCTTATTAATGTCTCCCTTTCCCTTATATATCGCTACTTCCGGATACGCACACACAGGCCGTGTTTTTATGATCCCCTGGGCCGATTCGGACGCACCTTCTATTCCTGCATCCTGCATACCTGCACGTTCACGGAACTGACCGCTTTGATCAAAGTAGGTGGTTGTGATTTGATCAGGAGCAACACCTTCCTCTACCCACTTCCGAACCGCTCCCAGGGCGTCGAATGTCCCCGGAAACATGGATGGGCACATACCAAAGTCCGGAACCATGAACAGCCTGAAGAAATCCTTGGTTTCTTCATACCCGTCCATGTTTTTGACGACGTCCTCGTAGTACTTGACTGCTGTCCGGGGCGGAACCCAGGTTTCATTCCAGGCCTGGTACAGGATAAGCTTGCCCCCGCTTTTCTTGAATTCCGTCAGATCTGTTTGGATGTTGTTTATGATGGGCCCGAGGCGTTTATCAATATCACGGGTATCCGCGTCAATATCAAAGGTGCGGAAGTCCCAGTCCGGATCTTCAAACGCAATATACTGGAAAAATCCGTTATTAATAAAGAGCGGTTCTGGACCCTTGATCATGGCCTCCCAGAGCAATTCGCTGCCCGGTTCAAAACCGGAGTAAATTTGTGTGCCGTCGTTAAACTTTGCTCCCGCGTAGATGGCCCGGGCAGTCTTGGCCTGGGCCGGTGTGAGGCAGGAGTCATTTTCCTCCCCCTTGCATTGAATTACTGCCGGGTCAAATTTGCACCGGGTAGGATCCTCAATCGCATTGTCTTTGACCCCGTCTAAGGTGTCGCAGGCATCCATAACAGCCCTGTGCAGGGCCGCAGTTTTTGCCGTCGGAAGGTATGAAGGAGAATCCACACCGTCTTTCAGGTTCACCCAGCTTAAATATTCCGAACCTGTCTGCAGATGCGTGAGGTGATAGGCCGGATCTCCCGCTACAATGCCGTCAAAATCATCGGGATAGCGCTGTGCCGCTGTTAGCCCCTGGCGGCCCCCATTATGGCAGTTGTCCCAGTAGGCATATTTCTGAGGTTTGCCGTAATAGGCTTTTATTATACTCTTGGCGGCGACAGTCGTTTCATGCACCGAGCGATGGACCCAGTCAACCAGTCTTTCAGGATGACCCGTGGCCCATTCGTGGCCGGGATGCTGGTGCCCTGTATCGGTTGAGGCAGTGGCATAACCTTCCTCTACTGCTTTTTGAAGTCCCTGGTATTTTATCGCGCCTTCAAATGCAGGGTTGCCGACTCCGAAGTACCGGTTATTCCACTTATCCGCGGGCGGCATCCAGACCTCGAAACGGATATGGGAGCCTTTGACCGGTTCAATAAACCCGGTTACACGGCAGAATTGGGCTGTTGTCTTCAATCCCGAGGATGTGCCGAACATGCCGGGTGTCTGGGGCAGTGTGAAACCTTCGGGGTCATCCATAAAAACAGCACTGGTGATAGTAACACCAGAAAGCTTTTCTAATGCCAGGTCTTCACAGGATTCCCGGGCCGTTAAAGGCTGCGCGATACCTATCATAGAAACAAAAATTAAGAAACTCAATGAAAGACGAAATATTTTCATACCGGTTTCCTCCTTTGTGATGTTAGTGTCCTGCTCGGGATATTTGAAAACCCTCGCTTTCAGATAAAGAAAAGTTTTTATTGCTACGTAATGAATGGTCATTCCCCGGCTGGACCGGGGAATCCAGGTTTTAAATCTCCGATTAGTATTTATACACCAGGTCTGATTTTACTGCAAACCTATAGCCCGGTTGTTACTTTTCTCCGCCATTTATAACCGCAGGAAAGGCATACTGATCTATGAACACAAATCATTTCGCTGCATTCAGGGCATACCCATTTTTCTTTTTCATTCCTGATAAAATATCTAATCCCAAATTTATTGATCATATTGAGATTTTCAACCATACTCATCCCATACTTTGTTCTGTACCTCTTATCCAGTTGTTTTAATCTTTTGCAGGGGAAACTTTCACATTTTTCCGAACAATATTTAATTTTGCCATATATGATTTGTTCACAGTTTTTTATTTTGCATCTGGTCCGATGCTTTGATTTCGGAGTAGCTATCCCAGTTTTTACGTAACAGCCTGGACAATTGTTTTTTCCCCGGATGTATCCCCAGCATAGACGGCAGTTCATTCCGCAGGGAGCTATCAAATTTACTGGAATGGATATTCTCTTTTTGTGCTTATTTTCTATCATATATCCTGGTTAATAAAGCTTTTTACCCATACTTATCCTTTGTTCGACTGAATAACCATTTGCTGAATAGAATTCTTGAACTGCCTCATTCCCTTCCATTATCTGGAGATTGATTTTTATGCATCCAAGGTTTTCCAGTTTGCCTTGAGTATATGAAAGTAAAGCCGTGCCGATTCCCTGTTTTTGATAATCAGGATGAACTGCCATAGAGTATATCCAGCCCCTGTGTCCGTCATAACCGGCCATAACCGTGCCCAGTATTTTCTCATTTTTCAAGGCAACGAGGAAAAGTCCGTCCTTGACTTCAAGCTTCTTATCAATTGCCAGTTCCGGTGAATTGTGCGCGGCAGTATAAGCAAAGACATCTTCCCAGAGATCTATAACCTGCTCCCTGTGTATTGAATTGTCAAATTCAGTAATTTGAAATGGAATGTTTTTCATATGTTTTACATTATTTTATTTATGATTTTGTCAGCAACCTGCTGAATATGTTTCGGTGTTGTACCGCAGCAACCGCCCACAATGGTTGCTCCTGCTTTAATGCATTCAGCAATTCCGTTGGCAAAGTCTTCCTCTGTCATGTCAAATATTGTTTGATTATTCACCAGTCGCGGTTTACCGGCGTTTGGCTGTGCGACAAGAGGGACATCTACACATTCCCGCATCATGCTGATGATGAGGGATGTCTCATGAGGATCGAGATTCCCACAGTTGGCGCCTACAGCAGCGGCGCCTGTTTCAACAAGTGAAACTGCCGATTCTCCGGCCCTGTTGCCCATGATTGTGCGGCCTCCGTCATCTGCGGTTTGGAAGGAGAGTGAAACAAGGACCGGCAGGGATGATATATCCCTGCATGCGCGTAATGCACAGACCGCTTCCCGCAAATCAAGCACCGTTTCCACGATAAAACCATCTACGCCTCCTTCAAGGAGATACTCCGCCTGTTCTCTGAATGTGGAATGAAATTGCTCCTCTGAATAGTTACCATAGGGCTCAAGGAGCTGGCCTGTAGAACTGATATCGCCAAGGACGTATTGTTTCTCGGAGGCGGCTTCTTTTGCAAGCCTGACTCCTGCCAGATTTACATCCTTTATATCCAATCCCGGACCATGTGTCTCGATAGATATACGGTTCATGGTCAGAGTATTAGCTGTCAGTATGTCGCATCCGGTATCTGAATATCTCCTGTGTGCTGAAAGGACATCGGACGGATGAGAGATACAATTCTGTCCCCCCATCTCGAGTCCTGACGTTTCGAGATGTGTGCCCATTGCACCATCAAGCAGCAATATTCGTCCTGAATTTATAGCATCATGCAGATTCATGTTCCTGCCCGTCCAATTTTTTCACGCCTGTTAACTCTTAACAAGCCCGGCTCAGATATTCAAATCTTTCTTCATCAAATAATGGCTATCCGTAATATGGTATGTTTTATAGCCAAGTCTTTCATATAAATTCCTTGCACGATTTTCAAGATATGCTTCCAGGAAAAGAGATGTAAAACCTCTTTTTATGCATTCTGCTTCACAGGAATTTAAAACCTTAGCTCCCAATCCCATGTTTTGAAAAGAAACTTGCACCTGAATATTGCTTAAATGGGCCTTTTCATCAAAGGCCAGTACAAAAAAACCGGCTCCTTTTCCGTCATGTTCAATAATCCATGTATTTTCCGGTCGAATATCTTTCTTGTAGATATCGGAGTTCCAGCCTCCCCAGTATTTATCAATATAGGTGATCATGTTCTCCTGATGAATATCATGAGTAAAAAGATAATCCTCTTCTGTATAGGGCCGTATATTCATTTTAATCTTAATGTTTTTTATATTTATCGATATATTTTTGAAACTATTCCATTGATGACAGTGATTTAAAAGAACAAATTGTAGGGGCGGCAATCAAATCTGTTTTCTGGCCCTTAATTTATTCATTTTTGTCTGTAACCCGGTATTATAATAAAAAGAAATAAATCAACGGAACAAAATAAGAAACAGAGAGTAAAGCAAAAACAATTGATAAAAAGAGGCTTACAGTTGAAATATTTTGCCCTTTTTCTCTTTTAAAATAAGCAAGCTGCCAGATAAAACGCCAGAGCCAGAAAATGGTCAGCAGGCAATTTAAGCCGGCCGATATACCAATGCACCGGCTTAATTCCTTTGCATAAATTATTGATAGAATACCGATTGTGAAAAATAAAAGCAGCAGAGCGATATGTACTGAATACAGGATCCTGGTGTTTGTGAGAGACAGTTTTTCAAAATCAGCCTTCCAGTTAAACACCTTATAAAATCTGGTATGAAAGAGAGCCACCAATATAGTTAAGGCCCCGCCCAGGTATATGCATATAATCGGTAACATATCTGTAGTTAAACCTTTATGAAAATCGTTCTAATTAATTTCTACATTAGGGAACAGTAGGGTCGGGATTTATTCCCGACCGATTTATTTTCAGAGTTAGTGCGCGATTAAAAACTGGTAGTGTATAAAACACCACCCTACAAAAAGATTTCTCGTCGCTGTTGCTCCTCGAAATGACAAATTCAAAGGTCTTATATTATTAAAAAAGATTAATACCGGGAATCATGTAATTTTATCGTTATATTGCATCCTTCTTTCTGGAGTAGATACAAATCTATTTCATCTGCCACCTGTCACGGTTTTCCATCACAGATTTTGGCCCGTCATTGTGAAGCCAGGTCCTGGCAGCGGCATCATCCCGCAAGTAGGTGTCCCAGAACGCGGTGCTCAGCGCCAGAATCACCCTGTGGTGATTAGGGTTGCGCGCTTCCCGGTCACCGGGTAATGCACGATCTGAAAAAGCTGAGTGCTCGGCTTTGTAAAGAACCAGCTCGTACTTACCCCCGGCGGAAAGAGCGGGAAAAACCGCGAGACGGGAATCCATGTCTGCATTGCCGATCAGGGAAATATCTTTTGTCCCGGTCATCAGCATCCAGGGTATTGAGACCTTCCCGAATGCCTCTTGAGGTGTACCGCGTTGCGGGCTGCTCGGACTCATAATGAGAGCAGCAGTGATGCGTTCATCAATAAACAGGGGCCGCCCGCGGCCGAATCTTTGTCCACTCAATGCCTGTGTAGTCACGGCACCGAAAGAGTGCCCCGACATGCCGACTTTTGAAAGATTCAATTGTCCTGATAATACATGGTCGTCACTTCCGTTCCACCGTTCCAACTGGTCCAGTACGGCGGGAACATCCATCACACGCAGCATGAAGTTCCGTCCGCTGGCAGCCTCATTCATGGCCATCATACGCTGTGATACGGGTTTATTTTTCCACACCGAGGTGTCACTGCCCGGATGCTGCAGGAACACTGCTATGTAACCGCGCGCGGCCCAGTGTCTGCCAAGATAGCTGCTTCCTTCCCTGGACCCGCCCAGACCATGACTGAAAATTATCACCGGTGATGATGAATCAGCCGGTAGAAAGTAGACCCGGACCGGGATATCCCGTCCCCGCCTGCGATCTTTGACAGTGAAGTTCAGGATATCAAGTGAAGCGTCAGGCGAAACAGTAAGAGGATTGTAGGTGTCGCCATAGGTCGCCGGGGATATCACCACTGAGATGAAGACAAATATCATCAAGTGGATGATTCGGAATAAAGCAGTTTTCATATCCTGGATTTTCCTTTGCCCGGCACAAGCATCAACGGGAAATGTAACGGTTCCGCTGAATGAATTTGCTATGTGATCTCTTCAAACCTGTTTAATCTTATATTTTTCCTGGCATTGTGAGGTGTAAATATCCGTCCGTTCATGGCTATATATACACCCGGCTCAAGTATCTGTACTGAAGTGATCGCGCTGCCTATGTTGAAAACAGCGTCACTTTCTTTGAACTGGGCAGGATACATAGATCCGGTCATGACAATCGTCTTGCCCGAAACAGACTCAAGTTCCAGTGCTGTTTCTATCATTGTATCAGTGCCGTGAATAACGATTATTCTGTCAAATGGAGTTGATTCAACTTCTGATCTTATGAGTTCACGGTCTGAGTCAGTCAGGTCAAGGCTGTCCTTTTTTAAAATGGACTCAACTTCATATTCCACAACGACGTTCGCTTTTTCCAAAACGCCCCTGGCCTGAGGGTCACCGACCTGATACTCAGATTTCTGATCAAAATAAATTTTATCTATTGTACCGCCTGTTGTGAATATTTTAACTTTCATGTTCATTTATTCTTTTCTTTTTAAAAATATTGTACTTTCAACTGTATATATAATTAAAGCCGTCCAGATGAAAATAAATCCCATCAGCTTCGGTTTGCTTAAGGGTTCATTATAAATAAAAAAACCAATCAAAAAAACAAGAGTTGGGTAAACATACTGCAATATCCCAATA
>JBHPCX010000180.1:0-3783 GCA_042573485.1 Thermodesulfobacteriota bacterium
GGGTAAATACCTGTATAATTATGAACTGCATGATATAGGGGCATGCACTGATTGCGGACATTGTGAAAGTATGTGCCCCAGGGAAATACTGATAGATGAATGGCTTGAAAAGGCCTCACATCTGCTCGCTGACTGTTAGAAATTGCATAGTTCTCAGTCAGGTAATGGGTCATTTTGAAGAAGCACTCTGAATTATTAACTCTTGCATTGTAATTGTTGTTAATCTAAAAATGGTTATATTATTTTTTGATGAAAAAACATGTTAGGAGATATTAATAAAAATGATAAAAGTAGAAGTCTTTTCGGGGATATGTGGATTTACTACCCGTATTGAAGTGGAAGATCAAAAGGGATATATGGCCACATGCAAAATGGAAGGGGAATGTCCAAATTGCAGCAAAGTAGCGGAAATTCTGGCAGAGGAACCAATTAATGTAATGGATGAACTCTTTAAAAAGGGTGAGTCGAAGGTCCTGGCAGCTTGTCAGTCGAATTTGCCGCATGTTTCATGTCCCGTACCTTCCGGTATCCTGAAGGCCCTGGAAGTCGGTGTCAAGCTTGCTTTGCCCGCTGATGCTTCAATTAAGTTTGTTGAAACTGAAAAATAATTTCCAGTCAGTTATCAAACTCAATATCAACCATTAAATATTTAAACCCTTTGCCATATAGCAAAGGGCAGGGTGGATTTATCACATATGAAAATATTCCTGTTGTTATTATTCTGGACCTTATGGTATTTGAACTTCTCCGCTAAAGCAATAACCTCACCTATTATGCCTCTTATTGAAGATGAGTTTCATATTAGTCATGCAATGGCAGGAGCGTTATTCTTTTCATTCTGGATCGGAAATACAATATCCGTTTTCTATGCAGGCTTTTTATCGCTGAAAATTGGTTATAAACGATCCATTCTCTACAGCTTTTTATTTATGGCAGTTACTTTTGTAGTTCTGTATTTTTCATCTACCTATTTAATTTTTGCAGTTACTTTATTTTTTCTCGGCCTTGGAGCCGGAATATATCTTCCCTGCGGTATCCCTTTAATTACAGCCATTTTTAGAAAGGATAACTGGGGGAGGGCAATATCATTTCACGAGACTGCTGCCGGCTTTAGTTTCCTCACTGTACCAATAATAATAGTACTGGTTATGTCGTTTATGGACTGGAAATCCATTTTTCTTATCATGAGTGGTGTGTGTATTTTGGTTTCCATTGTTTTACAAATTTATTCTCCTGATCCACGACCTGAAGTAGGTGAAAAGGTAAGTATGTCTGTTATACTGCATCGAAAAGACTTCTGGATTATGACCGCCCTCTGGTGCAGCTGCGCGATCGCAAGTATGGGGATATTCAATATTGTACCCCTGTTCCTGGTCAAGGAGAGAGGTATTCAGATTGAAACAGCAAACACAATATTCAGTATATCAAGGATTGGCGGTTTAATTGCCATGATATCGATAGGTTTTATTATTGACAGGTTTAATCTTAAAAAAATGCTTTTTATCCTGCTCCTGGCTACAGGTTTAACTACTATTGGTATATCTGTTATCGAAAACTACTGGGTTTTAAGTGTAATGCTTTTTCTCCAGGCGACATTCAGTGTTGTTTTTTTCCCGGCAGGGCTGGTAGCTATAGCAAGAATGACTAACCTGAGTGAACGAAGTGTATTTACAGGAATACTCATGAGTATGTCCGGTATAATAGGGCCCGGCCTTTCCCCGATAATACTTGGAGCCATTGCTGATGCATGGAGTTTCCAGTTAGGAATTTTTGGCTCCGGGATTATCATTACATTGACCTGTCTGCTGATCAGGGAAATGAAAGAGGTGTGAGAATCGCGGTTTATGGTATAAGGTATGAGGTATAAGGTATGTGATTATTTGATATCGGACACCGTTGTATGCGAGACTGGATATTATTGATAATTGAGATTGTGAAAGAGTCGGTTTAAACTACTAATGTGATACAGGAGTGTAAATAAGATGGATTTGAGTAAACGAATTGACCCCGAGCTTGCCCCTTCCCTGGAAATGATGCCTGATGACGGCGCATTTGATTTCAGTGACCTTCCGGCTGCCCGTGAGATGAGTGAAAAAATGTTTGCCGAAATGGCGGCCCTGATGCCTCCTGTGAATGGTGTGGATACTGAAGATGTATCAATCCCCGGACCTGATGGCGCACCTGATGTTACCCTCAGAGTATACACTCCGATGAACGCGTCTGGTATTATGCCCGGGCTTCTCTGGATTCATGGAGGTGGATATATCCTGGGAAACTTGGATGCTGATGACAACAGCGTGAAGAGAATGTGCATCAATACAGGATGCGTAATAGTCTCTACTAATTATCGGCTTGCTCCTGAGAATCCCTTTCCCGCTCCTGTTGAAGACTGTTACGCAAGTCTGAAATGGATGGTTGAAAACGCGGGGAGTTTTAATATTGACAGGTCACGCATTGCGGTAGGGGGAGGAAGCGCGGGCGGAGGTCTTGCCGCGGGGTTAGTCATATTGACCCGAGACAGAGGTGAGATTGAGCTGGCATTTCAGCTTCTTATCTATCCAATGATCGATAACAGGAATATTACGCCTTCAAGTTACGCTATTAATGATCCCCGTACATGGGACAGGGAAAAAAACATTTTCGCCTGGAATGCCTATCTTGGCGGCGCATCTGAAGATGATGAAGTCTCACCATATGCAGCCGCCGCAAGAGCTAAAGATCTCTCAGGATTACCTCCTGCCTATATAGCGGTTGGAGAACTTGATCTTTTTCTTGATGAAGACATTGAATATGCCCGGATGCTAATACAGGCAGGAGTCTCGACAGAACTGCATGTCTATCCCGGCGCCACTCATGGCTTTGACGCAATGATAAACGCAGCAGTAACGATAAGATTTATGGAGGAGAGAGACCGGGCAATTATTAAGGCATTATCATGATCTGAAAAGGAGTAACCGTAAAAATATTATATTAGTACCTCTTCTTTTTCTTCTTACGTTTTTTTGTGTGTTTGCTTTTCTTTTTCTTCTTTTCAGCATATTCCACATTAATATCTCTTCCATTTATTCTAGCGCCACTCATTGTTTTTAAGACCTTTGCAGCAACACCTGACTCAACCTCAAAAAAAGAAAACTCTCTCATGATTTCTATTGGACCGATTTTTTGAGGATTGATCCCGGCCTCTTTGCAAAGAGTTTTAATTAAGGTTTTTTTGTCAAGGTTATCCATTTCCCCAGCATTCAGGAAAAAACGTTTTGCATTTCCCGGTTTTATATTTGACTGCCGGTCACCTGATTTCGAATCATGGGAAGACCTTTTTCCTTTAGATAAGGAGGCATTTATATCTTTTGAATCCCTGTAGTAATCCAGGAACCTGTTAAATTCGATGGATACAAATCTTTTTATCAGGTCTTCTTTGGAAAGGCTGCTAAGAGTGTCATACACAGGCGGGAGAAAAGGTTCTATTTCTTCATAATCCACATCAACTTCTACCATTTTATAAATCATGGAATAGAGTTGTTTTTCGCATATTTCATATCCGTTTGGAATCTTTGAGTATGTGAACTGAACCCCTGCTTTTTTTTCAATCATCTCCAGTTTTCTCTTTTCTCTGGAGTTAATGATAACTATTGATATTCCGGATTTACCGGCTCTCGCGGTTCTACCGCTCCTGTGGGTGTAGATTTGCGCCTCATCGGGCAGTTTGTAGTTAATGACATGGGTTATGTCCTTTACATCGATTCCTCTTGCCGCAACATCTGTTGCGATAAGAATCTGAAGAGA
>JBHPCX010000181.1:0-3746 GCA_042573485.1 Thermodesulfobacteriota bacterium
TGGTAATCCGGGAATTTTAATTGTCGTTGATGGGAAAAATAGTTGACGTCAATCAACCTCCATTTCAAATATTTATTTTTAGGTCTAACATAGTTATTATTTCGCTGCGAAATAATTCCCAAGTTTATTTAGAAGGTTTAGGCGAACCGCTTGATTGCATGTATATGCTATAAACAGCAACAAGGGTAAATCTGAGATATTCGCTGGTTATCTGTAATTTAACTAATTATGTTTTATGGCAAGGTATCTGTACTTTCGAGTCACCTACCTGAACCACAAGATATTGTATGAACATTTCTTATGAATTATATTTAACCATCCTCGAGCAATAGCATTAACCAGGGTAATCCTTTAGATGGATGAGATTCTGGATCAAGAGGATCTGTTTCCCTAAGATATTCAAAAATGTTCTTAAACCCATCCCCATCAGCATCCTCATCAGCATCGTTAAATAAAGGATCTAAATCATAATAAATCTCCCATTCGTCTGGCATTCCATCATTGTCGTCATCAGTATCAAAGTAATCAATAGTGCCGTCATTATCACTATCTATATTCGGATAAAGTATAAAATCATGACTCACATAACCTTCAGCTTCAATTACTATTTCCTCTTCACCATATGTAACATAGCCTGAAACATCTACACTTAGGGAATAAGTTCCGGAAGGCAAAACCAGTTCATATGTCCCATCGTTATAAGTAATGGCGATAGCATTAGTAGTATCAGATCTTATAATTGCCCCTCCCAACGATTCACCAAGTTCGTTTGTAACAATACCTGACAAAGTACCTGTAGTTCCTTCAACAAAATGATTAACCTTTAACTCATATCCTGTATCAGGTCCAAAATCAGAACTGTAATATTGCTTAACTTGGACATAATAAATTCCGTCCTCTGGACATATCCATGTATAAAACTCTTTATCACCATACCAACCAGTATCTACCGGATTTTTTAGTAAAGCATCACCATCACTATCATAAAGCATTATTGTCGCATCACAGCTGCTTTCAAGATTTTCAGCAACTATCTCATAGGTTTCATCTTTTATGCCGTAAAACTTGACCCAATCCTCGTCCCCAGCATCATGAAAACTACGAATATGGGTTTCAACCTCATCTACAGTTATAATTCCGGCTGTTTCAAGGCTGTCGTTATCCTCAAAGACATCAGGTCCTGCGTTGTAATTTATTGTTGTACTTACAGGAAACGATATATTGCCTTCGAGATCCTCGGCATAAAATATCACGCTGTATTCACCATAATAGTAGAATCCATTATAAGAACCCTCATATTTGCCAGTACCGTCATCAGTAAGCTGAGCAGTTGTTATTACACCGGTTGGTGATGTGACAACCGCACTTGAACTATCTATTGAACCGGTAGTAGTTATATTGCTTGCCCAGATAGAAGCTGTACCGCCCGCTTCTATTGTCTGCATTGGACTCACTTCTCCGATTATCGGATCGTCACCGGCAAGCATTATTCCTGTACCTATTGAGTAATTCCTGGATTCTATTCCATCTGCCTTCTCATTTCCTATTCCATTACCGTTGTCATCCAGTACCGGGGTCTGACCAGCGAGATAGGCCATAGCTGTCTTGGCATATATAAAAGAATCTCTTACATTTGTACCGTTCAACACTCTCCCCCAGAAAAACCTGGAAAAAGATAAATCACCATCTGTTATAAAATGGACCGACTGATCATCTGCAGCGCTTGTAACGACTATGCGTGTTTTGTCAGTCGGTGGAGTAAGATCACTAACGAAACTACCGGAGTAGTCTCCGTCATATATAACTGTAAGCATACCGGGTATGCTTTCCTGTACTGTATCAAGCAGAGTGTCAAGCTCATCAGGAGCTATCTTCTCTGTCTGATTCATCCAGAACTCTCTCTTGTTTGACTTGCCTATCATATAGATGACAAGATCATTGGTATCTGTGATTGCCCAGTTACTCAATACTGACTCAAGGTTGGATATGGTGGATGGTTCATCAACTATATCTTCATCTGATATTGAGTTGTCACTCATCAGGTAGATATTATCTTCAGTATACCCCTGAAACTTTAATATATTATAAGCCAGGTATGAGTTTTCTCTGACTGCAGGCCATAACTGATCATCAACATTGCCTGCAGCTATTATCAATGCCTTTTTAGATAGAGGGCTGTTAACAGATATTGTTGTTATTGAAGGGATTGATGTATTACCTACCCTGTCACGCGCGTAAATGGCTATGTAGTATGTCCCCGGGATATCAAAGTTGTTGTAGGTAGCCTCCCACCTGTTTTCCACATCTGTCGGCATAAGATCAATTGAGGGAAGCTCGTACACAGGATTATATGAAGACCCCTGTTGATAGTTGGGAGGCCGGATTACTGCCCACACCCTGGCTATGTCGTCTGCGTCGGTTACACCTTCGGCATATAGAAGGGCAGAGTTGGTATCACTGATTACAGTCCCAGGAGTTACACTTTCAATTACGGGTGCATCTCCGGATATGATAGTGCCGTTTCCGATATAGGCAGATACTGACAGGATACCATCACCTTCTCCATTTCCGACCCCATCACCATCATCATCCAGCAATGGATGCTGTTGATCTACTGCATTTGTTATGGACTGAGATGCGAGGTCAAATGCCTCTTTCACAGAAAGGCCGTTAAAGATATGTGTCCAGAAGAAACTGGAAAAGGAGATAGAGCCCTGGGTGACAAAATAAGCACTTTCTCCCGGAGATGTACTCCCTATTACAATCCTCTCCTTTCCCTCGGGAGGAGTGAGTTGGGACATGAAACTTCCTGACTCACAGGCATCATAGATTACAGTAATTTTACCTGGGATATCTATCTGCGCCTGGTCCAGCCATGAATCCAGCTCTTCAGCGGATAGTGTTTCTGTCCCGCTCATTCTAAATGTTCCGTCACCGCCGTGATCGACAAGGTAAACAACAAGGTTATCCGCGTCAGATGCCCATTCGGTTATGGCATCCTGGAGGTTGGCGTTAGTGGCGTCAGCGTCAACATCGTCAGCTACTCCGTTACTATCAAGGTCAAGGTCTGTATCTGAAGTAATATAATATATACTGTTTTTTGTATACCCCTGGTAGGTAAGTGTACGGTAGGCGAAGTTGGCTGTCATCTGAGTAGCATTCCAGAGGTTGTTACCAGAAAAATTTCCCCCTCCTGCTACTATAATAGCTTTGCTGTTAGTTAACACATTCAACTTCTTGAATACTTGAAGCCTACTATAGCTTGTGTCTGCAATGAATACTGCTCCATCAGGTCCTATCGATAAATCCGATGGTTCACTGATTTGCCCTGGACCATCTCCACCATCACCCCAAACAGTAATCAATTGACCTTCAGGACTATACTTTTGAATTCCACTACCCCAACTTGTCACATATAGGTAGTCCTGACTATCTAAAGTTACTCCAAGGACGCCATTTATTCCACCTCCAGCGTTATTAATTTCCATTAAAAAATCACCTTCGGAAGAAAATTTTTGAACACGGTCATTTTCAAATTCACCTACATAAACATTCCCTACTGAATCTACAGCTATGCCTTGAGGATCATTAAACTGACCAGGTTCAATCCCCTTTGCCCCCCATTCAGTTTCAAGGATGTAACTGATAATGCCAGGTTCATTCTCGACAGGTTGGAATTTTTGAATACTGTGATCTTTAATAACAAAAACATTTCCATCAAAGTCAACTGCGAGTGGTCCATAACC
>JBHPCX010000182.1:0-3619 GCA_042573485.1 Thermodesulfobacteriota bacterium
GGTTTCTAAATTTATGTTCAAGAACAAATTCCTCTACTATAGCAAAAAAAGAATGAAATCCAGGTGGTGTCAATTTTTTATATGAAAGAGTAGCATTCCCCTGTTTTTTTATTTCCCAGGTGTTTCCACTAGGCAATTGAACTGAAAATCCATGACTCGAATTGTAAATTCCTAATTGTGATACTGGGGTTTGTGTTGTAACGCATGAATAGATTAAGGAGTTGAGAATTAGTAATCCGACAATCAATCCTATTTTTATTACTATGTTTTTTTTCATAGTACACCTTCTTGGATTTTATTAACACTTACTCAAATAAATCATATCCTGGAATGCAATACTTCTTATCGTAATCAATACTTTTGGGTCACTTTAAAGGGTTATAACTACCATTAGTTATCAACACCCTACTGATATATCAATCACACTCAAAATCGTCATCACCAACCGGACGACAGAAATCAGGCCAGCCGTATTCTTTCCAGTAGTCTACAAGACCTATTTCTACAAGCTGGCTTCAGTGATAATAAATGGATGAAATAAGAGCCATCTGTGTTCTATTGTTTTTCGAAGACCTGTACCTGTTCATACGACTGCCCCATGGCATCCTTAGATTCCGAAGAAAGAGTATAGGTCCTGCCGTCTTCACTGAGCACGATGGTCGATATAGAGAGTTGTTTTCCACCCTGCAGTAATGTCAAGTACTGCGTGTGGTCGTCGATTACGGTTTTAACAATAGAATTCCCCATGCCGGGGCCGCCCTTCTGATACTTTTGTATTCCCCCGCTTTTGGGAACAGTACATTGCCACATAACCGTTTTCAAGCCGTTTCCGAGAACCCGTATCGAGGTGATTTCTACGGTATCTGGATCAATTTCGCGATATGTCACCACTGAATCACCGATGTTTGTTACCGCAGTAGATTGAAGCTTCGATTTTTCAGGATTGAGTTTCCAGATCCCGACCCAGGGATCTTCTGATGACAACGAACTTTCCAAATCAATCTGATCGGGAATGTTGTATGATCTAGATGCGGCTAATTCTTCTTCTAACTCTTTCGATATTTTCTGCAACTTAGGAATAAAATCTTTTAAAGCCTCCTGAGATAACATCATGGTGTCTTTCATAACTTCAGGTTGTTTACCTATCATGGATTGCCCTGAATCACTTTTATAGAAAGTAATTTGGTCTTGTATTTCCTTCTCAGAGTAATGCTTCAGGTATATTTTCATCATTGGCTCTTTCATTTTATCCCAGCTCATCTCATCCTTCAACAATGCAATCATCTTTGACATAAATTTATCAAATAATTCTTGCTCTGAAGGTTTTACTCCAAGTTGCTGCCCCATGCCCTGAAACATTTGACTCATTTGAGAATAAATTGTGTCAATCATATCTTCTGCATCAGTAAGGGCTAGTAATTCTTCCACACTTTCTCTTTTACTCTCATTGTCTGAAACCGCTACTACTTTAGGCTTTTTGGCAGTTACACATCCTAGCAAACTGAAAACCAATACAAATATTATTATTGTAGTGAATTTTCTCATCATATCGATCTCCTTTGAATGAAGTTATTGTTACCCAGCATTAGTTTTTGATTCGCTGAGAACTGATGATTTCTTATCGTTATATGCACTTTTGAGACACCTAAAAAGGTTACAACTACCAGAAGTAATCAACACTTTTGCTATACTGAAAAATGCTATGATTAATAGGAGAAGTCTACACCACAACACTTCACGCGTATGTGAAGGGCACCCCGTCTGCGGCAGTTTTACTTGTCGCGAGGAAGTGGTTGTTAGTAAGACTAATTCCTGTAACCACTTTACTGCTTCATCCATATCCTCGAATAGATGGACGTCGTATTCCGCATTGATGCCAACAGTTTCTGCGAAACTGTGTGTTTCATGTGAAGAGCTTCGCAGAAGAGCAATTTTTGGAGAACTTTCAAATTAGACCTCATTTGCCCTCTAAAGTCAGAAATCTTCTAAAATGGCCTCATCAGATATCTATGCCTCTGCGAAATCTCACCAGGTGGAGCAAAAAAAAGGTCAGGGTCAGGAGCCCCGGTAGCCTTTGAGAAATATGGGTCCAACATTATAGCTTCTTTTACAAGTGCTTGAGCCTCTTTTGTACGACCAGAAAAGGATTTGTACTTGGATCGTGCTCCAAGTGCGTATGCTCGCATCGGTTGGATGGGATTAGAATCTATGTATCTTGTCAAAGCGGCGTCGCCTTTTTCTATGCTTGTTTCTAACAACTCTTTATTATTTCGAGCTCTCATTCCCTGAAATGTATAATATATGCTGAGATCCAAAAACAGATACACTTTTTTAGGATCAGTTTTTATTGCTTTTTCAAAACAGGAAACAGCATCATCAACATTTTCTGCACCCAAATATGCCTTTCCGAGTTCTTCGAACACATCGGCATTCCCTTTATGTTTTTTCAGCACTTTGTGCCAATACTCAACCTTATCGGTTTCTTGTGGCAATAGAACTGACCTAGCTTTTGCAGCAAAGACATTGTCCATTTCCTCCAGCTGTTTTGCATATTGCTCAGCCTCGGATTTATTACCGCCAGCATCTTCAGGGAATTGACTATAAAGCTCAACCAAGTATAAAGCTGCCTGAGGATAATCTGGTTTAATATCCAGCGCAGTTTTATAAGCCCTTATTGCCTTGGTAAATTGTTCTTCTGATTTTTTTCCTGTCATTAGGCCGTAATAAGCTTGTGTAAAATAAAGACGTCCTGCGAAGAGGTGGTATATAATATTTTGAGGCTCCAACGCCACAGCTTTGTTAATTGATTTTTGCGAGGCACCAAGCATACTGCTCAACTTTCCATAGTCTCCGAGCCCTAATGCCATATGAAATTGTATTCTCGCAAGCTCATAATGAGCATACGCTTTATTTGGATTTTCTAATATTGCTTGCTCAAGAAGTGTCTTTGCTTCATCGACTTTGCCTTGTATCCTTAATTCATATGCCTCGAGCGCAATTTTGTCCACTTCACCTCCGTGGCAAGGCCAAACAAAAGTAATGCAACAGATGACAATAATTGCCGTGATAAAAAAAACCCTGTTGAAAACATTTTTTGTTTTCATTTTTATTTCTTCCTTTCTTTTGTTATTTACAGTAACTATTAAGCAAGGTGTATGCCAAAACAGGGCATTCATAAAAGTCATTGATATTACTTAGTATATTTAAGCGTGTAGAGACACTATCAAAAATATAGAAACCAAAATAAGAACATTTTATGCATAGGTGTTATACATGATTTGTACAAAAGGAAAGTGGGTTGCGGGACGCCTCTGACAAACTGGGCTTGCTCGAGAATAAACGCAATGCTGAGATTCTAAAAACAGGCTAAGGGATTCAAAAGCCTAAGAGGACCTATGGTTAATGTCCGAATATCAGAACCCGCCTCTATCAGATGCGTGAAAAAAAGAATGCTTGAGGGTTAATAATACTTGCATTATCCTTGAATCCCGACAAATTCAACAATTCTGCTGATATCCTTGATCTGGTCACAAATGGTCTCTATCATACATTATAATGAACTTAATGGCCAATGAAACTGATTGCACAGCCTGTCAGTTGAGATTCCAATGCCTGAGCA
>JBHPCX010000183.1:0-3561 GCA_042573485.1 Thermodesulfobacteriota bacterium
CTCGTAGAGTCCGGCGCCGTCGGTCAAAGGGCCGTCGGTTTCTCACATTCGCGAATGGCTGTTGGCATCTATCTGGCGTTCGACTGGATGATGCCTGGGCAGTTCGAGGCCTTTGCCCACCGAAAAGCATTTTGTGAACGGCAGGTGAGGAAAGGCATCGAAATCGGAGCCAGCCAGGTTCTCGTGCTAGGCGCTGGATATGATACGCTCTGCTGGCGATTGGCACCGGAGTTCGCTGGTGTGAATTTTTTTGAAATCGATCATCCCGCGACTGCCCGTCTCAAGGCAACAGGAATCGAGGCAATGGGAAAGCTGCCCAACCTCCACCTTATAGCTGAGGACCTCGGCGAGCGGCAACTCGTAGATGTTCTACATGCAGACCGGACATGGGATTCTACCAAACAAACGATCATTGTGGCAGAAGGTCTGCTGATGTATCTACCCCCCGAAGCTGCCAGAAAGTTGTTCCAACAATGTGCGGCAGTCACCGGTTTCGGCAGTCGTATTGCCTTTACTTATGTTGGTAAGCGTACTGACGGGCGACCCGACGCCGGTCCCTGGACGTGGCTGGTTCTGTGGATTTTGAAGGCCACCGGAGAGCCGTGGCTCTGGAGTATACAACCCAAAGAACTCGGTTCGTTCCTAAAGAAAAGGAATTGGACGATCGCCCATGACCAGAAAGAGTCACCAGACAGATATGGAATTGAACTCTTCGGAGTTGCCGTAAAGTAAAAAGCCCAACGAGTCACTGAAGTGGGCTCCTTAACGGCGCCACTTAGCTCAAAGTTAATTATAACATTTTTCAGTGTTGTAAAAGTGTTGATAACTTCTGGTATTAGTAACTCTTTTGAACGAAGCAAAAGTATTTATAACGATAAGTAATATTGCATTCTAGATGATTTATTTAAGCAGGTAGATTCTTATAAACATTGTTAGAAAATATAAAGGATGATGTTTTGTACAAAAAGAATAAACTATTTGGGTATCTATCTATTTTCGGTTCGATAATTTTCATAGCAATAATTTTATTTCTCCATTTAGTACAATCACAGTACGATTTTATGAACCAATACATGAGTGAACTTGCCATGGGTAAGTATGGCAAACTTATGATTATCGCTTTTTGTTGTTTTGCTTTATCGGTATTTTCAGTTAGCGAAATATTTAGGATACACGGCTCTTTAGGTATTCTTAATTTTCTTTTTATGATTGCATCAGTATGCCTCATTGGAGCAGGAGTGATAAATTTAGAATATAATGCTACGATTCACATTGTATTCGTAATGATTGCATCTGTTCTGATCATATTGGGTATGATATTGTCACCATATTTCATTTTTGAATATAGGGATATAATTCATAGGGCTGTTTCTTTAAGCCTTGGTATTATTGCAATACTGATTTCAATATTAGATCAATATTGCATACCGGAAGGTATTGGGCAAAGAGTAACTGCGTGTTGTATTCTAATATGGTTAATTTGGGTTGGCATAAGGGAACTCCAATTTAATCATGAATCACATACTAAAGCTAATTTAGTCGACGCAAAAAACCACTCGGCTGATTAGCGACGTTAGGTGTTGATAACAGGTAGTTTTTTAAACCCTTTGAAATGATCGAAAAGTATTTATAACGATAAGAATGTGTAACTTTCTCCTCGAGGACAAAGAAGGCAGTTTGTGTTCAAAATGTGGTTAAATGTGCCAAAAATTGTTTTTTTAGCTTATTTTCTTTCTATTGTTTATACAACTTAATTTCAATAATTTCAAATAGCTAAGGGATTCCGGTCAATTACCAGAATCCCATTTTTCTGCTTTATAGACAGCAGGTAAAGGCATTGTTTTTCCCATGCGCATTGATGGGAGACCGGGGGATATTTATATTGCTCTGGTTATAAAAATGTATATATTTATTTTGTATCTATTATTTTACTTATTAAACTCTACTGTAAGTCCAAAAACAGTTATTTTTTAACGAAAGTGTGATAAACAGTTGCTTTCCAGATGAATTTTTAAAAAGGAGTATAAGATTTGGATAATCAGGAAAAACTGAACAGGATAAGAAACAATCTTGACAATAGAGAAAGACAGAATCTTTCCGATTACGCCTGTTTGAGTATAAACGCCATAAGGCGTAATGAAGAAGCCCAGATTATCAATGGTCACCGTCAGAATTTCTCCCTTGACACAGACAGGATTCTTCACTCCATGGCCTACACAAGGTATATTGATAAGACACAGGTTTTCTATCTTATAAAAAATGATCATCTTACACACAGGGTTCTCCATGTTCAGCTTGTTTCAAAAATATCCCGGACAATCGGAAGACTCTTAAAACTGAATGAAGACCTGATAGAAGCCATTGCCCTTGGACATGATATCGGACATGCCCCTTTTGGGCATGATGGTGAAAAATTTCTCTCCCGGCTTTCCAAAGAATACGGGATCGGTAATTTTCTCCACAACCTTCAAAGCGTACGCTTTCTTGAGAAAATAGAGAAAAAGGGCAGAGGATGGAATCTCACACTTCAGGTCCTGGACGGAATCCTGTGCCATGATGGCGAAATTCACAACCGAACATTGTGCCCGGATAATAAAAAGGATTTTGATAAATTTTCAGATGAGATAGTCAAAAAGGAGAACAAACCTGAACTTGAAATTCTGCCAATGACTCTTGAAGGATGTGTGGTGCGCATGGCCGATACCATTAGTTATATTGGACGGGATATTGAGGATGCAATACGACTTGGCATAATTAAAAGAAATGATCTACCCGAAAACTGCCGGCGTGTTCTTGGAGAAACAAATGGTACAATTGTATATTCACTTGTTGAGGACCTCGTGGTTAACAGCCTGGAGCAGCCACACATATGTTTCAGTGAAGAAATCAGCTCGGCATTAAAAGAATTAAAGGATTTTAACCGTGAAAATATATACCTGAGTGAAGTGAGTTGGAAACAGACTTCAAAAATTGAACTCATGTTCAAACTTATGTTTGAGAGATACTGTGACGACCTGGAAAAGGAGAATGAACTATCTGAAATTCATGGTGAATTCCTGATGGGAATGTCAGAGGAATACAGAAAAAGCAATGATAAGGCAGTAATTATCAGGGACTTTATCGCTGGAATGACAGATGAATATTTTCTGACTCAGTGCCGGAAATATCTCTTTCCAGAGATAAGAAAAGCGCCATTTTAATTTTAAAAATCAGGATACATATTTAATAACTATATTAATAGTAAGTTATAAGTAAGATACACGACAATATGAACATAATCACCTCCACCGCGATAATAATGAGAGTCAGGGAATTCGGGGAATCAGACCTCCTTATTACCTTCTTTACTCCTGACAGGGGAAAAATGAATGGTATTGCAAAGGGTGCAAAAAGAAGCAAATCAAGATTTGTGAACTGCCTCGATATTTTTTCACTTGTTAGCCTTGAATACAGTATAAAGAGAAACAGCAGTCTCCACTTTATCCATTCCGGCAAACTAATTGACGCCTTTCCCGGCTTGAGAAAAAATTACAGGACACTGATACAGGCAAGTTACATGAT
>JBHPCX010000184.1:0-3505 GCA_042573485.1 Thermodesulfobacteriota bacterium
GCATGCAGGAGCGCATTTTACATCCGCCGGGGATGGCTTCCCACTGGTGTGAAAGCATGACAAATGGTTTTGTGCCGGGTATTTCTCCTGTTGTTCCTGCTGTAAGGAGATGTTCATA
Organism: Thermodesulfobacteriota bacterium; assembly: GCA_042573485.1. Lineage (GTDB taxonomy): Bacteria > Desulfobacterota > DSM-4660 > Desulfatiglandales > HGW-15 > JAAZBV01. The sequence goes on from JBHPCX010000184.1 coordinate 119, forward strand.
GGTCCAGAAATCCTTTTGCTCATTAGTACCTATATTGGGATCTACCCACTCGATCCTGAGGTCCATAACAGGGCTGTAATCTATACTCTCCGTAGCAATCTGGACTGCGCCGATGTGGCCATTCAACGGTGGTTTTCTTTCCCACTTAAAACCCTTATGCTCGTCAGGGCACCAGAGTTCATAACCCTTTTCCATATTGACCCACCACCATTCGATCATCTCGGCAGTAACATCGGGAATGACATGATCGACGACCATCCAGTTTTCAGGATATTTCTTTTCTTCCATTTTGTTCTCTCCTGTAAATTATTTAATGTTACCTGATGCCCATCAGCGATACATTGCTGTACGTTTGGAAAGCATATATACTTTACAGTGGTGCAGTTAATAAAGTCAATTGAAAAACAGCACAAAAAATATCAATTAAGTCAAACAGTCAAAAAAGTATTGAATTGCTTAACTTTTAAGTATAATCACTAGGGAAACGGCAGCAGATAATCCGGAAACGATACATGGTATTCAGACTATGACTCAGGTGAAGACAATAAGAAAATTAGGCAAACAGCCCAGAGATGTAAGTGAAAAAACCAAGCAGACAGTCCTGAAAGCAGCACTAAAGATATTTGCTCAGAAAGGATTTGCTAATGCAACGCTAAGGGATATTGCGGCTCTTGCCGGAACCACTCACAGCCTTATAAGGCATCATTTCGGATCAAAAGATGATTTATGGGAAGCTGTGGTTGATTACGGGCTGGATCTTCAGGAGAAAAAAATATTAAAAATAATCAAATCACGGGGATCGGGCGATCCTGTTGAGCTTTTCAAGGATTTTATAAGATCTTTTGTGTCAACGATATCTAAAAACCCTGAGCTTTCCAAAATCATGCTGCACGATAACAGCAGATCCAGCCCTCATCTAGAATATCTCATAGAGAGACAGAAAAAACTGCACTCGATTGTTGAACCTGTTTTTTTAGATGCCCAGAAGTGCGGGTATTTTAAGGGATTTAATCACGACAGTTTTCTGGTGTACGCGCGAGCACTTGTAGAAACTCCCATTGCCACAAGGGATATAACCAACCAATTACTGGGAGTGGATATAATCTCCAGAAAAGGAATCCCAATTCACACAGACCGAGTTTTGAAATTCCTTTTCCATAAGGAGTGATGCCTGGTAACAATCTCATTTGATCAGATGGCCTAAGATAACGTAATTAATAGGTATTAATGTGTATTTACCAGCCGGAATTGGCCCCGAATGGTACATTAACCATTACGGCTTCAATAGAGAGAATTTTTCCGTCAACAACTTTAAACATCTCTGCCAGTAACAGGGATCGTGGTTTATAAAACCGTGTCGGCAGTTCATCAAAAGGTGTTGGGAAATATTTAAAGTTTTCTCTTTTTCCCGGCATGTCAAAGGTGACTATTCCAAATACCAGCCCTTTTTCCTCGTCAGCCATCAAAAAGCGCCGGTCTCTGACTTTTGTGATGTAGGCGTATACCTTCTTATCAAACTGTTCCTTGCATCCAGTCTCGATTGTGCCAGGGTTATTGGTAGTCCGGGTTCCGTTTTCAAAACGGTTGCAGTTCTTGTGAAAGGGCACAATTTCGCCTGTGTTTTTTTCTATACCTTCAAAATAACTATCTGCTATTTTTATCAGCTTATCACGTGAAGAACGCGCCGATTCGGGTACGACTTCAGCATATATTGGTCTGGGCTTTTTCAAATCCTCCGGACTGGCGAATGAAGCCTCGTCTTTTCTTGCCACAATAGTTTCAATTTCCGCGATTTTATCTTTTACGACTTTTAAGCGAACCATGAAATTGGCCAGGAGCACAGATTCCTTTACCACGCCAAAGACCATAACCTGACCCACAGAGGGATCAGCCATGTACTGTTTATAGGTTATTTTTTCCGCGGTTTGAAAAAGCCCGTTGCCCAGCTGAATAGAGTAACCGTTCTCAGTGATCTTAACGTTTTTTGCAACCGGCAGCCCGGTTGAGTCATTTTTTACAAGCTGACCAAGGTACTGGTCCATGACCGCTGTCAGGTCCTTTGCTCTTATTTTGCTTTTTGAGGCAGAGGCACTTTTACAAATTGTTAAACAGCAAAACACTAAAAAAGGGATAAAAACAAGGGTGTTGATAAGGCATTTTTTCATGAGTTTTTCTCCTTTGATTAGAGCTGTAACCGAACCATAATGAAGCGGGACAATCTTTAATAATCTATTAGAGAATGAGTTGTTGAGTTATCAAAGAGCATCCTGTCTTCACACAGGCATTATTATATTTATTCAATGGTTCAATTCTTAAAAAGAAGCGGTGCGAATTCATAAAGGCTTCGTCTCCAGGACTGCCATTCATGGGCAGTAAGCGGAGAAACATAGGAGACACTCTTTATGCCTGTCTGCTGCAATGCATCCGCTGCATCCTTAAGGCCATCAGCTCCTCTTTCACGACTGCCATAACTCATGAATACAAGCTTGACCTTTGATTTGTCGGTGATCTCGGCAGGGGCAACCGTTCCTCCGCTGAAATAACCTATATAGGAGAACCTATCGGGATTAGGCAATGCCACCACTCTGGTCACAAACGAGCCCATTGATAAGCCGGCCATAGCCCTGTTATTTCCATCGCTCAGGGTTCTGAAGTTACTGTCAATAAAAGGAATCAGGTCATTGATCATAACCTCTTTGTAATTATCGAATGAAAAAAACATACGGGGAAGAGCCAATTTTTACAGTCGATACCTTCACCAACTATACATCTTCCGATTATAACGGTTTTTGCCCCAATTCAAGAGCATCTTATTCATTTGCATGGAATTCACCGCCATTTGAAGTAATAAAAGACTATGCCAATCCACAGGAGTTACGCAAATTTACCGGTCTGGCACAATTTCAAAAAGCTACAGGGCAAGATAGACATAGTATATTGATCAATTTTAATGTTTTTAAAAATGTAAAAGCACCTGATTACAAATCTCCCACCCAGGTTTATTATGAGATAAAGCCATCAGATTTTCAGCTAGTTGACGGTGCGTCTACAATTGATGCGGGGTGTATTATTCCCAATGTAAATGATAACTTTACTGGCAAAGCCCCGGATTTGGGTGCGTTGGAAACCGGAATGCCATTGCCCGTGTATGGGCCTAGAAAATAATAGAGAATTATTTAAAACTCAAGGATATCTCTGAAAACACATAATTAAACTCTAATATGGAAGGATTGATAAAATGAGGCAAAAACTATTATGTATTTTACTAATTGTTTTATCAGTTAGCTTAACCTGTTTAGCACAAACGGGTCAGGTTTCAATCAGTTCCGATGCTGCCATAACTCATGAATACAAGCTTGACCTTTGATTTGTCGGTGATCTCGGCAG
>JBHPCX010000185.1:0-3378 GCA_042573485.1 Thermodesulfobacteriota bacterium
TTCAACCGGAATGTCATGTTCTTTTGCAATGGCTGTTTTTTCAAGGGTTATTGCAAGGGGTTTAAAAAAATCCTCGGGGCTTATCCCGGGTATGGTGATACGTTCATCCTTAAAAAAGCCGTTAACAACATTAAAAAGCTCCTGGTGGGAAAAAGGCATCCCCCTGAGTTCAGACTCAAGGTCATAAAGCGCCCTTGAAGGAAATGACAGGAAATCGCCGGTTATGTATATATCCTTTATCCTGTTTCCAGCCCGGTCCACTGCGACAGTAAAACGCACAAGGCCGTTTTCCACCTTGTTTGCAGCCTGTATTACTTCTTTTCCCTTTGTTCTTGGCTTTACCTTGTCTACCCAGGCCGGAGAGTCATAATATTTTAATCTCTCTTTAAACAGTTTTTTCTCTTTAACTGTCAAACCGGAGGGGACAAGTTTAATATCAAGGCATTCTTCAAACCCTTTTACAATGGCGTTTTTAATTGTTCCCGCCGCGGGAGTATGACCCAGTTCCCAGTTGAGGCAGGTAACACGTTCTTTTATTGAATCTATCTCCTTTGCCCTCAGTTTTTCCACAGGTATCTTGAGGCTTTTGAGCATTGTATCAACATCAAAATCAACAAGCATAGTACCCTGGAAAAGAAAAGCCCCTTCTGATTCAGTACCTCCGGTGCCTGATATCTTTCTTCCATTAATCTCAATATCATTCCGGGGCCTGAATGAAGCATCCAGGCCTAACTGATCAAGGGCATTAATCACGGGAGCACAAAGAGCACGAAAAAGACGCTGATTGGGAATTGTCATATTGAAAAATCCCTTGTCACATATAACCTCCCACCCGATCTGGTTTTCATCAAAAAATATGGCTCCTCCGCCCGTAACACGCCTGTTTATGTCGATTCCGTTTTCAATACAGTATGATTCACGTATTTCCTCTTCAATTGCCTGGTGGTATCCCACCAGCACCGCCCGGGGAGAGAACTGCATAAACCTTATGGTATCTGGGCTTTTATCCTGTCCCTTCAGCTCAAGAAGGGTATCATCAAGGGCCATATTCTCCGCCGCAGTCATATGGCCCGTATCAAGCAGTCTCCACTCTTTCAAAACAACTCTCCAAAAAATTTATATTCACAGGATAATAAAAAAAGAAGACAGCATCTTCTCAATAGAGAAAAAATCTGTCAATATTTCTTTGGGAAACCACGTAAATGAACTCCAGGAATTGATTTAACGAAGGTGATGCCTATTTATCAAAACATTAGATTAAGCTTAATAGGCTAAAGGCTTTTAGAATGTCTGAAAAAGATTTAAAGATTTATTAGACAGGATTTACAGGATTATTTGGATTTTTTTATTTTCACTCTTTCCAGAAGAAAGAGTGAAAGAGTCATCCCGCTACGCGGGAGTAAAATTAAATAATATGACATAGCAAGCACAATATGCTTAGGTTTGATCTAAGTTGGTTATATTTGCTATTTCGTTAATATGATTCCTTTTTGTCTTTCTTCCGGAAAGACAAAAAATATCCAGCACATCCTGTTTATCCTGTCAGATAATATTCTTAATCCTTGAACTTAACCTTAAAAATTTAAACACCCCCTGAAAAGGTATTTGATCTCATTCAGGAAAAATGATGCATTGCCGGATCGGTGAGTTAATATAATAATTCACATCGCTGTTCCTTCGATTGAATCCTGATTCTCTAAATGCTTCAGTCCCAGATGATAGTTTCCGGGAAATCCGTAGCAACCAGGTCCTTTGTCAGGGTGCGGGGAATGATTTCGGCCAATTCTTCCGGTGTCCAGTCCTTATCATTCCTGACAATATCCTTTACGGTTGGCGGTTCATTAAATATTCCGACATGTCCCTTCCATACTTCGAAAATCTGACCGTTAATATTTCCCGCCGGTTCACTGACGAGGTATACCACCAGGCTTGCCACATCCTCCGGCCGATTAACAGCGACCTGAGGAATGTTTTCCTTTGTCCCGCGCCAGGCGGCAATAGGGCGGATTGCGTTCACGGTAATACCGTACTCGGCCACATCTCTGGCGACGGTTCGGGTCAAGCCGATGATACCCTCCTTGGCAGCGCTGTAATCCGCGAATCCACGCCAGCCCAGTCCCGTGTGTGACGCCGTATTGACGATCCTGCCATAATGCTGTTTTTTCATATAGGAACATGCCCTGCGGGAGGTGAAGAACATACCGTAAAGATGGGTCTTGAGCACTATGTCCCAGTCCTCAAAAGGTACTTCGTCAATGTCCCGAGGTTCTCTTACAATACCCGCGTTATTTACCAGGATATCAATACGCCCGAAGTGCTCAATGGCTGCATCAATAATTGCCGCGGCACCTTCCCCGGTAGTAACCGTATCATAATTCGCGATGGCTTCTCCTCCGGCTTCGAGTATTTCCGCGACCACCTTATCAGCTGGTTCCCTGGAAAATCCCACTCCATCCGTTGACGTACCGATGTCGTTTACTACTACCTTGGCTCCCTGGCGGGACATTTCCATGGCATGGGCACGCCCGATACCGTTTCCAGCTCCAGTTATGACTGCGACCCGGTCTTTCAGCATTTTTTTCATAATATCCTCTCTTTTTACACTGATAGAGGTTAATGATCTGCTTTTTGAAAACATTATATAGTACTTGCACCGCCGTCTATGATGAATCCTGTACCTGTTACAAAACTTGCCTGATCGGAGCAAAGCCATAGAACCGCGGTGGCAATTTCCTCCGGTTTACCCAGCCTGCCTAAGGGGATTGAATCTTTAAATTTCTGTCTTAATTCCTGCGGAGCTTCCGCGAGACCCGGAGTATCAACTGCCGCGGGGCATACTGCATTAATACGAATCCCGGTTTTAGCGAAATCGAATGCCGCGGTTTTGGTAAGACCCATAACACCATGCTTTGCCGCTGCATAGGCATAAGATCCGGATTCACCTAAAATTCCGGACAGAGAGGATATATTTATAATAACCCCGCTCTTTTGCTTCAGCATTACCCCGACTTCATATTTCATACAAAGAAATACGCCTTTCAGGTTGATTGCGATGATCCTGTTCCACATATCATCATCCGTTTCCGGCAGAAATTCGGGACCGGGGTTATGGATACCCGCATTATTGCAGGCATAGTCAAAGCGGCCGAAGTCCTGAACAATACCTTCAACAAGAGCCTGAACATCATCTTTTTTAGATACATCGCAATACCTGAAAACTGCTTCTCCACCACGTTCTGTGATGAGATTGACCGTCTCATCCCCGCTTTTTTCAGATATGTCCGACACTACAACGATAGCACCCTCTTCACCAAAGGCTTCAGCTATGCTTCTGCCTATGCCGGCACCGGCACCGGTTACCATCGCAATCTTTCCTTT
>JBHPCX010000186.1:0-3268 GCA_042573485.1 Thermodesulfobacteriota bacterium
GTTTTTAGTCTTAGATAAACCTGAAAGAGGATATCATGTCTAAAAAACTAACCAATGAGGGGCCTGAACAAAGGCTGCGGAAACTGGAGAAAGATAAAAGGTGGTCACTTATTCAAAGTATCCAGGCAGCAGTTGTTATTCATAGCTCTGACACTAAAATTGTCCAATGTAATCAAATAGCGCAGAACTTGTTCGGGTTGACTGAAAATCAGATGATGGGTAAAGAAGCAATTGATCCTGTTTGGAACTTTCTGTGTGAAGATGGAAGTATTATGCCTCTCGAAGAATATCCTGTTAATCAAGTTCTAAAAAATAAAAAAACATTAAAGAATTACATCACAGGGATTAGAAAACCCGATAAGCTTGATCCAACCTGGGTATTGGTAAGTGCTGTGCCTGAAATCGATGATAAAAGTAGTATATCTCAAGTCATAGTAACCTTTATTGACATCACCGAGCTCAAGCGAACCGAGGAAACTTTGAAATCCGAAATAGACAAGTTAAAGGCTCTTCTGAACGGACTGGCAAGCACTGGCATAGGCGTCGATATTGTCAATACCGACTATGTGGTATTGCATCAAAATCAAACCCTGATCGATCGGTTTGGCAATATTGTTGGAAAAAAGTGCTTCAAAGAGTATATGCACCTTGATGAGCCCTGTAGCTTTTGTCCAATAAATAAAGCTTTGGAAACCAAAAAAATGGAGAGGGTAGAATTAAGGGGAGTGGATGGAAACTTTTATGAAATACTTGCAACCCCACTTACGAATCCGGACGGGACTGTTGATAGGATGATTGAGGTTGTCCTAGACATCACCGAGCGCAAGAAATTTGAACTGGATCTGCTTGAAGCTAATGAAAAATACAGCTCACTTTTTCACCAGTCTTTACAGGGCATCTACCTGCATGATCTTGATGGCAGTATTATTGATGTTAACGAGATGGCTTGTATGCAGACGGGTTTTTCAAAGGAAGAACTGATAAAATTAAATGTCTTTGATCTACATCCTGTTACAGATGATTCAAACAGCTTTCAAAAGGATGAAATTCTACATTTGTGGAGTCAATGGGACACTTTCAAAAGACACTCTGTTGAAGGAGAGCATCAAAAAAAGGATGGGGCGGTGATACCAGTACAAATATCTACAGGTCCTATCACGTTGAACAATAAAAAACTCCTGCTGGCGGTTGTACAGGATATTACTGAGATTAAGAAAGATGAAAAGGAGCGGAGAGAACTTCAGGCTCAACTATCTAATGCTATAGAGATAGCCCACCTCGGTCCATGGGAATACGATGTCGCCACAGACACTTTTACATTCAATGACTATTTTTATAAAATTTTTCGTACTACAGCCGAAGAAGTTGGTGGATATAAAATGAAGCCGGAAGAATATGCAGAGAGATTTCTCTATCCTGATGACATCCCCCGTGTCAGAGAAGAAACCCTTAAAGCCCTTGAAACAGAAGATCCAAACTACAAGACAAGAACTGAACACCGGATTATTTATTCTGATGGGACAATAGGCCATGTGTCGGTTCAGATCTTCATCGTTAAGGACGACAGAGGTAAGACGATTAAAACCTATGGGGTGAATCAGGATATTACTGATCGAATACGTGCTGAGGAGGAACTGCGAGAGAGTGATAAATTCAGTTTCAATCTACTTGAAAATTCCCAAAACACTATTATAGTTTTTAATCCTGATACTTCAGTAAGATATGTAAATCCATCATTCGAAAAGATTACCGGTTATACTCCTGAAGAGGTGATTGGGGTAAAAGCTCCATACCCTTGGTGGGTCGATGATCCGGTTTTTGAAACTATTAAAGAGAGGATAGAACTTGGAAGAGAAGGGATCCATCTCGCTGAAAGACGTTATCTGAAGAAAAATGGGGATTATTTCTGGGTCGAACTTAGTATTACGCCTGTTTTTACTAACAGAGAGCTTAAATATTCTTTTTCAACATGGATCGACATCACTGATCGTAGGCATATGGAAGATCAATTGCAGCAGGCATTGAAGATGGAATCTATAGGCACATTGGCAGGTGGAATAGCACATGATTTTAATAATATACTATCCCCTATACTACTACATTCTGAAATGATAATAGATGATCTTCAACCGGATGACCCTTTACAGCATGATATTAAAGAAATCCATAAGGCAGGTAAGCGAGCCAGGGATCTCGTGCAACAGATCCTAGCCTTTGCACGGAAAAGATTAAAAGAAAAAATAGTCCTTAAAACATCACATATAGTTAAAGAAACCATGAAATTCTTACGCGCAACCATACCAACTACAATTGATATCCAGTATGATAATAAAGCAGAGCATGATGCGGTTCTGGCGGATCCAACGCAGCTGAATCAAATAGTTATGAATCTTTGCACAAACGCTGCTCATGCTATGAGAGAAAAAGGAGGATTGTTGGAAATAATCCTCGAAAATGAAGATGTTTTGGGAAGTAAAGCAAAAGAGTTTATAAAATTAAACCCCGGACAGTACTTGAAGCTGTCTGTAAAAGATAATGAAACAGGTATAGCTCCAGATATTAAAGATAGAATATTTGAACCATATTTTACTACTAAAGGTGTTGGAGAAGGAACCGGTTTTGGATTAGCAACTGTCCACAGCATCGTTCAAAGCTATGGTGGCGATATAATTGTTGAAAGTGAGGTTGGAACAGGTTCAAATTTTTATGTTTATCTGCCCTTGGAAAGAGCTGAATCACAAGACTTAAAAGAAGGAAGCATAGAAATTCCAATGGGAAATGAACATATTCTATTTGTTGATGATGAGGAAGCTATTGTAAATATAATGCAGAAATCACTTGAAAGACTTGGTTATAAAGTAACTGGTAGAACAAGTAGTGTTGAAGCCTTGAAAGCCTTCCGCAATAATCCTGAAAAATTTGACCTTGTTATTACAGATATGACTATGCCAAATATGACTGGAGAAGATCTGGCTAAAGAATTAATGATCATTAAATCTGAAACACCTTTGATATTATGTACGGGCTTTAGCAATAAAATTGATGAAGAAAGGACCAAAGAAATAGGTATCAGAGCTTTTGTCATGAAGCCAATCATTGTGAGTGAAATAGCAAAGACAATTCGGGATGTTTTGGATCATGGATGGGGAAGTTAAAAGTGTCGAGTTGTTCTGGTAGTTCTAATTTTTAAAGCACTTTAAAAGTGCAGATTACGATAGTAGTCTACGCTTTTTATTTTAATAGAAATTCATTATTATTTCGATCCAAG
>JBHPCX010000187.1:0-3253 GCA_042573485.1 Thermodesulfobacteriota bacterium
TTATGGGACTGGAAATCAAACTACCTGATAAAGAACCACTTAGTGTTGGTCAAGACAGTATAATAGCTGCCGATGCCCTTAAACAGGCCGGCGCGAAAGGGATTGAAAACGCGGTTGCTGTCAGAATCAACGGGCAGTTAAGTGATCTTTTCACAAATATAAGTGAAGATACTACTATTGAACCGGTATATGTCCATTCGGAAGAGGGTGTGGATATCCTGCGTCACAGTACCTCCCATGTAATGGCCATGGCAGTTAAGGAACTTTTCCCGGGCGTCAAGGTTACTATCGGGCCTTCCATTGAAAACGGTTTTTACTATGACTTTGATTATGAAAGGCCTTTTAAGGAAGATGACCTGCCGGCTATTGAAGAAAAAATGAATGAGATCATTAAACAGGACCTTCCATTCAAGAGAGAAGAATTGAGTTCGAAACAGGCTATTGACCTGTTCAGGGAGCAGAAAGAAGATTACAAAATCGAGCTTATAGAAGATATTGGCGACGAAACAGTATCCCTTTATACCCAGGGCAGCTTTTCAGATCTTTGCAGAGGCCCTCATATACCTTCAACAGGAAAAATAAAGGCCTACAAGCTGATGAAGGTTGCCGGGGCGTACTGGCGGGGTGATGAAAACAGGCAGATGCTCAGTCGTATATATGGGGTTGCTTTTGCTGACAGAAAAAAATTAAAAAACTATCTGCATAAACTTGAAGAAGCAAAAAAAAGAGACCATGTTAAACTGGGTAGACAACTTGATCTCTTTAATACATATGAAGAAATCGGCGCGGGGATGGTTGTCTGGCATCCAAAGGGTTTTATGCTCAGGCACCTCATAGAAGATTTTGAGGTAAAGGAACATTTAAAACGCGGCTATGAAATGGTCAAGGGTCCTCAGATTCTTAAGACCGACTTATGGCAAAAATCAGGGCATTTTGAAAATTACCGTGAAAACATGTATTTCACTGAAATAGACAGCCAGTCCTACGGAATAAAGCCGATGAACTGTCTTTCTCACATGTTGATATATAAATCAAAGATAAGGAGTTACAGAGACCTGCCAAAGAGGTACTTTGAACTGGGGCTGGTTCACAGGCATGAACGATCAGGTGTATTGCACGGATTGTCCCGCGTGCGTGAATTTACACAGGATGATGCTCATATTTTATGTACTCCTGAACAATTGGGAAATGAAATCAAAGGTGTGCTTGAATTTATAAGTGATGTAATGTCCATATTCAACTTTGAATATGAGCTTGAAGTCAGTACAAGGCCTGAAAAATCCATTGGATCGGATGAAGACTGGGAAAGGGCAACGGGATCACTCATTAAGGCCATGGAGGATCTTTCCCTTCCATATGATATCAATGAAGGTGACGGTGCCTTCTATGGACCTAAAATTGATATAAAGTTAAAGGACGCACTTGATAGAAAGTGGCAGTGTGCTACTGTTCAATGTGATTTCACCTTGCCTGAAAGATTTGATCTTAATTTCATAGATCAAAATGGTGAAAAACAGAGACCTGTCATGATTCATCGTGTTATACTGGGTTCTATTGAAAGATTTATAGGTGTGTTAATCGAGCATTATGCCGGAGCATTCCCCACATGGATTGCACCGGTTCAGACACGTATTCTTACGGTTACCGACAGGAACAATGATTATGCGGAGAAGGTTCTTAAGGATTTGAGAAAAGCAGGAATACGGGTTGAGGCCGATCTACGCAATGAAAAACTTGGGTTTAAGATAAGGGAAGCACAGCTTCAAAAGATCCCCTATATGCTTATTATAGGAGACAATGAAGTTGAGCAGGGTGGTGTAACTCCACGATTAAGAAATGGAAAAAATCTTTCTTTTATGACCGGGAGCGAATTTATCAGCCTGATAAAAGAAGATGAAAAGCAAAGGAGGTAGTTAGTTATAGCAAATAAGACTGATGATACACGGGTGAATGAGATGATACAGGTGCAGGAAGTCAGGTTGATTTCGAGTGAGGGTGAACAGCTTGGTATTATGCCGACAAGAGACGCGCTCAATATTGCTGAACAGGATGGTCTGGATCTGGTGGAAGTCGCACCCAATGCCGTCCCTCCGGTATGCAGGATTATGGATTATGGTAAATTTAAGTACCAGTCCAGCAAAAAGGATCAGGAAGCCAGGAAAAAGGGAAAGACTTTTCAGCTGAAAGAAGTAAAATTCAGGCCTCACACTGATGAACATGACTTAGACTATAAAATAAGAAATGTAAAAAAATTCCTTGAGAAAAAGAACAGGGTGAAACTGACGGTCATGTTCAGGGGCCGTGAATACGCCTACCAGGAAGTTGGAATTGAATTGCTGAATAAGATAGCTGAAGTGATAAAGGAACACGGGACAGTAGAGCAGGAGGCCAAGAGAGAAGGCCGTAATGCCACGATGGTTGTTGTCCCAAAATAATTTATCCCGGACGGGATGCTGTCTTACCTGAAAATTAAATTGATCAGGTCATACTTGCTGCCGTAATACGGTATCTTCTTATTATTGACCTTAAACCCTTTGACTTTTTTAAAATAATCTTATATGCCCTGCATGCAGTTATAGTATTATGACTTTTTCCGTTTGTGCGGGTTTACACATAAATATTTGAATAGAGGGAGGTTTACCAATGCCGAAAATGAAAACAAACCGTGGTGCTGCCAAGAGGTTCAATACCACAGGTACAGGAAAAATAAAAAGGAATAAGGCATATGCCAGCCATATCCTGACAAAAAAGAGTACAAAACAGAAGAGAAATTTGAGAAAATCAGGACTGGTTGATTCATCAGATACAAAAAGAGTGAAAAGACTCATTCCATATAAATAGATCAATTCGGATCCTGATTATAGCGCTTTTGTTGTTACGCGAAATATATTATATTTTTATTTAATTAACGAGGTTTAACCGATGTCAAGAGTAAAAAGAGGCTTTAAAGCCAGGCGTAGAAGAAATAAGATATTGAAAGCTGCGAAGGGTTACAGGGGCAGTCATAGTAAATTATATAGATCCGCCACTGTAGCGGTTGATAGGGCACTGCAGTATGCATATCGTGATCGTAGAAATAAAAAGAGAGAATTCAGAAAATTATGGATTATCCGCATAAATGCCGCTGCCAGGGAAAACGGAATGTCATACAGCCAGTTAATGGGCGGGTTGAATAAGGCAGGTATTGACCTTGACAGGAAAGTTCTCTCTGATATGGCAATTCATGATCCGGCGGGTTTTGCCAAGATAGTTG
>JBHPCX010000188.1:0-3188 GCA_042573485.1 Thermodesulfobacteriota bacterium
AGGATTCCGGGAGTATCTAATCTCGCTATCCTTGGCATTCAATAGATTTAGCCAAATGCAATCAAGCTGTCAACTGAATTACTAAAGAGCGTCCCCTTTTACGGGGCATGCAAAATGCATATCAAATCCCATAAATTTATGTCAAGTCATATTTTCATGGACGTCCCTATTGATATTGCCGCAATACAAAATATAACGGTATTAATCAATCAGCCAAAATACAAAATGTCAAAGAGCAATGTTGCGGAGGGCCGGAAGACCCGATTCCAATACCTCAAGGAATTTATTGCTTGGTGTTCTGATCAGGTAAAGTCCATTATTCAACCTGATTTACTATTTCTGTATAATTAAAATAATTCGTAAAGCTGGGTCACTTTTTTTGAGTTATGTTTTTAAATATGGTTTTGGGCAACAGCCCGTGAAGGTCTGACCCCGGGCTTTTCATTCTGGGCTTAGACACCATTGCCCCTATTTCAAGCCCGTAACTGCCTCAAAATCAATCTTTCCACGAACTATTTTACCCTGTTGTTTAAAATACTCCAAAACATCCTTATTTAATATTTTTTTGTGCTCTTTTTTTTCAAAATCTCTTAATGTACCAAAATTATAATCATCTTTTGGTTTTAAAGCTAAAATTAAATTATTTGGGTTACTGCTTGGTATTTCGATAATAACGGGATAATCAGTTCCACTATATTTATGCCATTTTGCCAATATATTTGATTGTACTTTATTAAGCCCATGATAAATAATCTTATCCCCTAAAACGATCGTAAAAAAACTCCCGCGATCATCGAACTTATCTTTAATTTTTTTATACGCATACTCAATTAATTGCTCATCCCAATAATACCTGATAATATTATCATCACTTAATATTTTATCAGGTCGGATTTTTTTTACACATTGTACATAAGTTAACTTCTCTAATTCTCCCATATCTTTAATCGAATCGCCCCAAAAAAAGATCCTATATTGAGGATTATCACCTTTTACTATATTATCTTTTCCCATAGTTACCTCAGCTATAAAAACACATAATATTATTCCAACAATAAAAAAAAAGAACAACTTTTTCATGGATATCCTCCCTTCTTTTTAAGCATCTTATACTAAAATATGCTTACGCTAAGCTCTAATTTATAAAACATACAGGTTATTAATCTCTTGTAATTAATAATAAATATATTTTTTTTTTACTTAGCACCTAATAATATTGAAGGCTATGCCGATTAACCCACCAACTATGGTAATATAAAAATTGTTGGCAGTAGTCTTCTTTATCATTATAATAATAATTATGCCAAAATTGATTAGATGGCCAATCTGTCAAACCAGGAATGCTTCGTTTTGGTGGAACTACATAGGACTCTCGCCTTATCTTATAATTTCCTGGGGCACTATTATAACCTAAAAAATCCACCATCCAAACATCTACCGTTAGTGGTTCATCAAAATAGAGTGGATCAATTACGAATTGTGCACCAGTTTGAAGAGTTATCAATAGGGACGTCCATGAATTTATGACTTAGTTAATCAATTAACTTAAGATTCATATCTTCTATTATTCCTTTACCCCGTAAAACTGATCTACTTACACCGGATTGAGTAAGGCCCAATCTTCTGGCCAGGGAGGTGGCTGTCTCTCCCAATTCGCGTACAGCCCAGTAACAAAAAACACTCCTTGGCTTTATAAGCCTTTTGTATTTTCCAGGAGAATATATCTCCCCTTTTTCCATATCAAATATTCCCTCAACTCGGTTTGCCAGAGCATCAAGGTCATATCCCAGGGCCTTTAACTCATATTTCCTTTCAAATCGCTCATCCGCTTCTTTCAGGGTATCAAGCACAAACTGGCTGTCTCCAAGTACTTATCAATAGGGACGTCCATGAAATTATGACTTAGTTAATCAATTAACTTAAGATTCATATCTTCTATTATTCCTTTACCCCGTAAAACTGATCTACTTACACCGGATTGAGTAAGGCCCAATCTTCTGGCCAGGGAGGTGGCTGTCTCTCCCAATTCGCGTACAGCCCAGTAACAAAAAACACTCCTTGGCTTTATAAGCCTTTTGTATTTTCCAGGAGAATATATCTCCCCTTTTTCCATATCAAATATTCCCTCAACTCGGTTTGCCAGAGCATCAAGGTCATATCCCAGGGCCTTTAACTCATATTTCCTTTCAAATCGCTCATCCGCTTCTTTCAGGGTATCAAGCACAAACTGGCTGTCTCCAAGTATCCGTTCATCTCCTTTATACCTGTTCCCGCCTTTTACAGCTTTTCTTGCCTCTGTCCAGCCGCCTAAACTCCTTATCAGGCCTCCTCCTGCAAGTTCGGGTTGACGTCCCTTTTCTATTCCATTTAAAACATATTCATTATAATATTTCTGAGCAGTCTTTCTTTTTCCACTAAAAATACCAAGCACATAATCAACATCCTGCCAGTCATTTTTATTTTTGCCCAGCATATAGCTATGCCCGCAATATTTATACCTGTTAAGCATTGAATAACCATCAACTACCCTGGCTCTCAATGGATTCAAATGAATATACCTGACAAGTTCCATCAGGTAAGGTTCTTCCTGACAAAGGATTGATTTATACCTGTTTTGAAAAAGTTGACCATGTCGTTTGTGCCGCCGGTTAAAGGTAACCGCGTATCCGGTTAGAAGCCTGCTCATTACTGTTGATATAGGATATGTGCCTGTTCTTAAAAGAAGATGAACATGATTTGAAAGCAGAGACCACGCGTAACAGGATGTGGATGTTTCTTTGACTATATTACCAAGACGTTCAACAAAATTGTCTCTATCTTTATTGTCTTTGAATATCTTTCTGCGCTCTATACCTCTTATCATGATATGATGAAGGGCACCTGGAGCGTCTATTCTTGCTTGACGGGGCATGCAAAATGAATATCAAATCCCATAAATTCATGTCAAGTCATAATTTCATGGACGTCCCTATTGAAAGAGCGTCCCCCTTTAAAGGGCTGACCCCGGTCTTTTTATTAGTAATCGACTAAACTATTACTTTCAAACTAATCAATATTTTCAATTTTTATTAGTTTAAATTGTCCATCAATAAGCTCAAAATCATATACAACCATTGATTCTGCATTCTCAAAATAAAACATAAATTCGATACTTGCCTTACATTTGCCGTTATCCTTTGAGAAAATTA
>JBHPCX010000189.1:0-3177 GCA_042573485.1 Thermodesulfobacteriota bacterium
ATAGCCAGAAGTGCCTGGTGGCGCTTCCTGATCCCGGGGAGCATATGCGTGCTTTACCCGCTGAAGATGAGATAATAATTTCGATACCCGTATCAAAAATGAGTGATATCATGGATGGAATGAAAAAGGTGGAGGAATATAAACAGGGATACAGGGATATTAATTATATGATGAACTACAATTTTCCTCATCCACCCTTGTACCAGGACCTGTTCAAGAGGTGGGGGATGTCGGATGAATGATCGTTATACCTGCTTAAAAAATTTTCTAAATTCACATCTTATATAAATGTGGGAAATGGTATGAGGTATAGGGTATAAGGTGTACGGGATAAAAGCGGGGTGCAAGGTTCATCCGCCGTCGCCAGAGGCTATGGCGTGACAAGTGGCAAAGGGTACATCCGCCGTCGCTAAAGCTATGGCGGACAGGGGGTGCAAGGCACCAGGTTCAAGGTTAAGGGAATATGGTTATTAAGAGTTGAGTTACCAGCTTCGCTTCAAAGTAAAGAATTGCATTAGTAATCTGTGGGCCTTATAATGAGAAAAATTGATACATTTTAATAAAAACAAGATAAGAAGAATTCCCTGAATCAACAATGGGACATTGTTCAGGAGCAATCAGTCAGTAAATATGTATTCGTCATTCCCGCGGAGGCGGGAATCCATTTTAGATACTTTAAAAACAAATGGATGCCCGTCCATTCGACAGGCTCATGGCCTTGAGTAAAGTCGAAAGGCTGCACGGGCATGACGGC
This sequence comes from Thermodesulfobacteriota bacterium, assembly GCA_042573485.1. Classification (GTDB taxonomy): domain Bacteria; phylum Desulfobacterota; class DSM-4660; order Desulfatiglandales; family HGW-15; genus JAAZBV01. Next base: position 755 of record JBHPCX010000189.1, read on the forward strand.
GAATTAAGCTTTTACCTTTTTTTTAAAAAAACATGGTGCTAGATCTTTTGTGACACCAATTATATTGATAAGGGAGATGTTTTTATGAAAAGAAATTTGATAGTGTATGCCTCTAGAACCGGCAATACTGAAAAAGTTGCCAAAGAGCTGGCAAAAAATTTTGAGAGATACGGCTGGACAAACGATCTGAAAAATATACCGGATGATTATGACGCGAAAAACCCGGATTTCAGTTTCGATGATTATGATTTTGTGTGTGTGGGATCGCCTGTCATCAGCGAACTCCCGCTTGACCAGATACGGACTTTAACATATGGAAATCCCCCGTTAAAAAAACTTGATCCGGGACCAAAATGCGGTATTGTTTTCTGCTCTTACGGGGGAATCCATATCGGCCCGATGGAAGCGGCGCCGGCACTTAAACTCCTGGAAGCTGAGCTAATGCACCAGCTTTATAACGTTATAGGTTCACTGGCTGTACCGGGAAGTATGGGTGATTTCTCAAATCCCGATGTTTATTACGGTGACATGAGAGACAGGCCAAATGAAGAAGACTGGAAGGACGTAGCTGCTTTTGTGGATGACATTATGGAAAAACTCAAGGATTATCCGTATTACAGATAAAAAAAGGTGCATGGTACACGGCGCAGGGTGCAAGGTGTTTAGATCCTGGATCTCTATTAAAACTGTAGGGGCAGACCTGCGTGTCTGCCCTTCATTGGGTGAACACACAGGTTCACCCCTACATAAAAATAAAATAATTAATTGCTGTTCAAAGGTACAACAAATGCCCTCTTTTGTAATACATGGAAGTTCAAAGGAATCAACCATACTTGTTGGCGAAAGCTATAAGAATGTAGAAAAATACCTCCCTTCATCGCAAGTTGTAAATATCGTCGATAACAATGTTTATGATCTGTACGGTGATTCTCTCCCTGACAGCAGAATGATAAAAATCGATACAGGTGAAGGGATCAAAAACCTTGATACCGTCAATTATATTATTGATGAGCTTGTAAAAATTGAAGCGGACCGGAGTGTATTTATACTGGGAATCGGTGGTGGCATAGTGTGTGATATTGCCGGGTTTGTTGCCTCAATTTACATGAGAGGTGTATCATTCGGGTTTATCTCAACAACATTACTGTCACAGGTGGATGCCAGTGTTGGCGGAAAAAATGGTGTTAATCATGTGGGTTATAAAAACATTGTCGGTGTCTTTAACCAGCCTGATTTTGTGATATGTGATCCGGAAATGCTGAAAACTCTTCCTGAAGAGGAGCTGTTAAACGGTTGTGCTGAAATTATAAAGCACGGGGCAATAGCAGATAAGGAATTATTTGAATACCTTGAAAAGAACTATGAAGGAATATTCGCGCTGGACCGGGAAGCCCTGGAAAAGGTTGTCTATGACTCAATTGTTATAAAATCCGGTGTGGTCAACAGGGATGAAAAGGAAAAAGGGGAAAGAAGAAAACTGAATTTCGGACACACCATCGGACATGCCATTGAAAAGGTTACAGGAACTAATCACGGGAAAGCTGTCAGCCTCGGTATGGTGGCGGCAGCAAACCTTTCCGAATCCAGGGGATTGTTATCATCCGGTGAAAAAGAAAGAATTATTCAACTGCTGAAAAACATGAAGCTCCCTGTTGAAATTCAAACCGATAAAGAAAGAGTGCTGGACGCGATGAGAAGGGATAAAAAGAGGGAAGGGGAGAGTATTCACTTTGTACTCCTGGACGGGATTGGTAAAACTGTAATCGAAGAAATCACAATAAAGGAGCTGGAAGAATATTTTCTTTGATTTTTCACTCCCATGATTATAACCGATTTATTTTTATATGCACTTTTAGAAAACTCTAAAAGGTTACAACTACCAGGACAAATTAACACTTTTAAAATATAAAAGAAAAAAATGATTTATAGCAGAAGTCAAACATCGGAGTAACAGAAAGGGTGAACGGTGCAAAAAGGCCATGCGAAGCATAGCTTACTTACGTACGTGTCCAGCCTCTAGTTCGATGATCATTCGTTTGTAACATCCAACCATAGGACGCACTCCTCGCCACCCGGATCGTACCCAACCAATGCGTAGGCGCCGGCAGGGGCAACGAGACGTTGCTCTCTTGCTGTGACATCAAATTCCCGCACTACTTTACCCTTAATAAAGGGGGACGATGTTTAATAATTCAATAACCTATTATTTAAGTGAATAATTACCAGTTTTTGCAATCATTTCACCCCGCTCAACGGAAGCACTTATATTACCCTTACTTAATTCAAGTTTCTTTGCCAACACTGTATGTGGGATACGCAGTTCCCTGGAAGCCCAGAAGCATAAAAGGCTTCTCGCTTTTACGTATTACGTAAATGCCGTGGTTAGTTGCCTTATATATTAAAAGGATTTTGTTGCATTTTTA
>JBHPCX010000018.1:0-45444 GCA_042573485.1 Thermodesulfobacteriota bacterium
AAATAAATTGCCCGGCAAGGGGCGGCAGTATCCTTCTCAGTGCCTGGGGAAAAATTACATGGCGATACTGCTGGTATCTTGAAAAACCAAGAGTATATGATGCTTCCCATTGTCCTTTCTCAATGGATTGTATCCCTGACCTGATGATTTCTGTTATATACGCTCCTTCAAATATGCCCAGGGTAAGTGTGGCGGAAAGAAAAGCTGCCAGGGTCGAAGGGGGCGAAAATAAAAAGGAAACCAGGCCACGGCTGTTTTCTCCTAATGATTGTATGAAAGTCTCCAGACCCGTCGCCGGGATAATCTGGCTGCTAAAGAAAAAATAGAATATAAATATAAGAACAAGAGGCGGTGTATTCCGGATAAGTTCCACATAGGTGCTTCCCAGCAGCCTTTTAAAAAGGCTATTACTCGTCCGGCAGAACCCCATGATAATACCTAAAAATATCGCGAGCAGTATTCCCCAGATACTCAGCCGGATTGTAGTGAAGAGCCCCTGCATTAAAAGATTAGGAATCCATTCCCCCCTGGCAGGATCATACCGGAATAAATACTGGGGAATAGCAGACCAGTTCCAGTTATAATTCAGTCCCACACTGATATGGTATGAAAAATAAAAAAGACCTAAAATAACTCCAGGGATTATTATAAAATCTATTGGGGATATTCTGATTTTCATAGGTTTTCAGGTGTAAGGTATAAGGTGCGCGGTGTTGGGTGCAAGGTTTTATGTCAAATAGAAAACCATAAACCTTAAACCGTACACCCTATACCATATGATTATTTTATCATAATTTGCCATTCATCTGTTTCAAACCAGTAATGCTTTCTTTCTTTAAGCCATCCTTCGGCTTCAACGACTCTAATCCAGTTGTTTAGAAAATTGCATGTGTCAAAATCACCTTTCCTGACAGCAAAAGCGATAGGCTCGCTTGTGAAATTTTCCCTGAGCGGAAGAAAAAGTTTATCCGGGTATTTCAATGCCTGGAAAACGGGAAGAGGAGCTGAACTGACCATAGCATGGGCTCTTCCATTTAATACTTCCTGGACTGCCTGTGACTCATCATCAAACTGGCGTAACTTTACCCCGGGTATATATTTTTTTATGGCTGCAACCGAAGTTGAGCCCATTCTGGCAGTAAGAGTAACTTCAGGTTTGTTAAAATCATCAAGGCTGTCGAACCCTTCAGACAATTTCCTGTTAGCGACAAGGGACATGCCTGTATGATCATAGGGTATGCTGAAATTAACTTTAAGGTTGCGTTTTGGGGTTATTCCCATACCGCCGATAATGATATCGAATTTTCCGGTAATAAGTGCCGGTATGATACCGGCCCATTTTGTCTGGACAAATTCAGCTTTGACACCCATATCCCTGGCAAGCCTTTTAGCTACATCGATTTCAAAACCAATTAATTCACCTTTTTTATCTTTCATGGCCCAGGGCAAAAAAGTAGACATGCCTATGCGCAATCTGCCTCTCCTGATGACCTTTTCAATTGTGCTTTCAACGGTTAATTCACGCTGTGTGTCTTCTCCGCATCCCTGTGAAAAAGCTAAAGAGAACAGGGCGAGTATTATTGTCAATAATAGTGTTCTTTTCATTTCCCCTCCTACAATATCTGGCTAAGGAATAATTTTGTGCGTTCTTTCTCAGGGTTGGTGAAAAAGAGGCCCGTTGGACCTTCTTCAACCAGTCTTCCTTTCTCCATAAAAACAACCCTGTTGCTGACCTCACGGGCAAATCCCATTTCGTGGGTTACTATAACCATTGTCATTCCGTCACTCGCGAGTTTTCTCATAACGTCAAGCACTTCACCTATCATTTCGGGATCAAGGGCACTTGTTGCTTCATCGAAAAGCATGATATCGGGATTCAATGCAAGAGCACGGGCGATGGCTACTCTCTGCTGCTGTCCCCCGCTCAAGTTTCGCGGGAAATCATTTGCCTTATCAGCGATATTGACCTTATCAAGGAGTTCCATGGTAATCTTATCTGCTTCATCTTTCTTTTTACCCTGCACAATCTTCTGGGAAAGACTGATGTTTTCAAGTACTGAAAGATGGGGAAATAGATTAAAGGACTGAAAAACCATGCCGATTTTTTTTACGATTAATTTCCTGTTCGGGATATTGTCGTCCAGCCGCATCCCATCTATTATTATTGTGCCGGAATCTATCTCTTCAAGGCCGTTGAGACACCTGAGAAATGTTGATTTTCCGGAACCTGAAGGCCCTATTATGACTACTACTTCGCCTCTCTTTACAGAAAGGGAAAAATCACTCAGAGCAATGACCCCATTGGAAAATATTTTACTGATCTTTTCAGTATAAATTATGTTTTCAGAAGATGCTTTTTCTTTCATATGAACAGAATAATTAATTGTTTATTAAACGTTTTTCCATCATGTTTACGGATAATGAGAGTGACGCGGTAAGTAGTAAATATATGAAGGCAATGGTAAACCATATCTCAAATGTAAGGTATGTTTCGGCAATAATTACACGGCCTTCCATGGTGAGGTCATATATCGCGATGGTACTTACCAGCGCGGAATCTTTTATCAGTGATATAACCTGGTTCGTTAAAGACGGAAGTACTCTTCTTAGCACCTGCGGCAGAATAATTATTCTGTAGGTATGAAACCTGTTGATCCCAAGGCTGTACGCTGCTTCCCATTGACCTCCATGCATGGAGAGGATTCCCGCTCTGAATATCTCAGAAATATACGCCCCTTCAAAAAGGCTTAAAGCGACAACTGCCGAAGTAAGCCGGCCTATATCAAGTATTGGAGAAATAACAAAATATATAAAAAACAACTGCACAAGAAGGGGAGTGTTCCTGATGATCTCTAAATATAAGCGTGCCAGCAACCTCCCGGACACGCTGTTTGATAACCTTAGAAGAGCAGTGAAAAGGCCAATGGCCAGGGAAAGCACAATGCTCATCTCGGTAATATGCAGAGTAATGATAAAACCGCGCAAAAGAGGACCGGCAAGGAATTCGCTTCCATCAAATGAAAAAAAGTATTTTGGGATACGGAACCATTGCCAGTTATATCCCAGCTTTTCTGTACCGTTAAAAGATAACCATGCTATAAAGCCCATTACCAGAACATATTTAATAACATCAGAGGTTATTGAAAGATTGCCCTGTTTAATAGAGAATTTCCCCGGAACATTTTTTTTAAAAAGCATGGGTTTGAACCTGTGTTAAAACAGTAGTTACATGTCACCTACAATTTTCTGAATGGAATTTATTGATTCCAAAATAGCTGTATTAACTGGTGTTGTCAAATTGTCGGGATTCCAAAATTCACAATAAAATTATTAAATAGTTGTACAGGATGTCCATAGGCTGAAGCGTTTTAGGCTGAAGGCTATTAGGTGCAAATATTTTGTGGTTTTCCTAATAGACTAACAGTCTTCAGTCTATCTAGCTATTATAAGTCCCTTCGGTATTATCTACCTTGTAGTTATTAAAGGAATATACATTGAGTGGCTGCTAAGTATGCCTTGACATAAGTAATAAAATCAACTAATTAGCTTTATTATGCTTGGAAAATTGTGTATGTTTTATTTAATTATTAAAATTTGTTGGTATGTAAACTTTAATTTATAAAAATCAGCTAACTTTAATTAAAAGGACAGACATCAGGTGACGGATATCAAAGAGAGAGCGGTATGGAACAGTAAAATGGGATTTATTCTGGCGGCTATTGGTTCAGCTATTGGCCTCGGCAATATATGGCGGTTCAGTTATATGGCCTTTGAATATGGAGGAGGGGCATTTCTTATTCCCTATATTGTGGCCATTTTTATAGCCGGTATCCCGCTAATGATACTTGAATATACCCTTGGTCATAAAGAGAAGGGTTCACCTCCCCTTGCTCTGGCAAGAGTATCAAAAAGATGGGAATGGCTTGGTTGGTGGATGCCATTGATAGCGCTGTTTGGAATAATGCTCTACTATTCCGTTATAGTTTCCTGGTGTGTCAACTACCTTGTTTTTTCAATCGACCTTTCATGGGGTGATAATGCCCAGGAATTTTTCTTTAATGAATTCCTGCAGTTATCTGACTCTCCCGCCAATTTCATGGGTATCCGAATGCCGATTCTTTTTGGAACTGTTTTTGTATGGATCGCCTGCTGGTTCACCTGCTACAGGGGGATTAATCATGGGATTGAAAAGGCCTGCCTTTTATTCATGCCTCTGCTTTTTATCCTTACACTTGTACTTGTAGGATGGACGGTTCAGCTTGACGGGGCTTGGGAAGCTATAAAAAAATATTATCTTACTCCTCAGTGGGATCAGATAAATTTTATTTCCAATTCTGATGCAGCGAAAGTGTGGATAAGTGCCTTCGGTCAGATCTTTTTTACCCTTTCTCTTGGTTTCGGTATAATGGTTGCCTACGCCAGTTATCTTCCGGAAAAGACGGACATTACCGGAAGCGCGAAGTGGACAGTAGGCATTAATTGTGTTTATTCATTTATCGCTGGATTTGCTGTCTTTGGTATTGTCGGATTTATGTCAGCACAATCAGGCACGCCTTTCAATGAAGTTATAAAAGACGGACCCCAGCTGGCTTTTGTTGTTTATCCTGAAGCCATTAGACAATTGCCGATAGGGCAGAGTCTTTTCGGTGTAATGTTTTTTATTGTCCTGATACTTGCCGGACTCTCATCGGGGGTGTCGCTGATAGAAGCTTTTTCATGTTCCCTGATAGATAAATTCGGTTTTAAGAGAGAAAAAGTTGTTACTATTGTCTGTATTTTGGGGTTTTTAGGAAGTCTAATATTTACAACCAGAGCCGGGTTGCTGATTCTTGATATCACAGATCATTATGTAACTAATTTTGGTCTTGTTATGGCAGGCTTTCTTGAATGTATTCTCGTTGGCTGGATATTGAAGGCAAGAAGAGCCAGGCAGCATATCAATGAATCCGGTGGAAGAAAAATAAGCATAATATGGGAGATATGTATCCGGTATATAACTCCAATTTTCCTTCTTGTAATGATTGCCCTGTCTATTATTAGTGAACTCAAAGAGAATTATGGCGGATATTCCACCTCGCATTTAATCATTTTTGGTTTGTGCTGGATAATTGTCCCGGTTTTTATCGGGATTGCATTGAGCAGGTTTAAATGGAGCCCTGAGCAAAACTGTTCAGGGCCGGTGGATTAATGTTGAAAGATCTAATAAACAAGTATTGATAAGTGTACATGAATTACGGGTTTTTCAGAATGAATGAAGGGCAGAAAAAAAGGGTTTCGATAAATCTCCGGAGCCCCTTAACTATTTGAAATTATAGCGATTGGATCGTAACAGTATTATAAAAAAAGCAACAAAACAATTTTTGTCACATTTGGTAGCATATTAGACACAAGCTGCTTTCTTTATTCTCCAGGAGAAAGTTACACTTACTTATCGTTATTACCAACACTTTTGGGTCGCTCTTAAGGGTTATGAATACTGGATATTACGCACTTTTTATATCTTGAGCAGACCATAAATTATAAGTTAAAGATAAATCTATCGCCTCAAATCACATAACCTTATTTAGAAATTAATTGAAACTGACTGTAACTTTTTAATTTATGATCAGGCTTATACATTAGCCTATTTTATAAAGAAAAAATGTTGCTCGCTTGAGTTAACTTTGGGGTAACTTCTTTTAGTATTGGGTGCGATTATTTAAGATATTTTAATTATTGAATGATTTTTATAGTGGGCTTATGTTGTTGAAATTGATAAGAAGCCCTACATATGATCATTTCTGCAAATATTAGGTGATTAATTCAAATTAACCTGATCCATACTCACGATTCACGCGAATTTGTTGACTCCAGACTATCCAGTGGCATTTCTGGCTTGATCCACTTGGTCCATTACCGAACCCAAATTGAAAATGGGTAAAAACATACCGATTACAATTAATCCAACGAACACGCCTATTAGAACAGTAACTATAACCCCTAACGCGGATGTCAATGAATCAACCGAATTGTCTACTTCTATTTCATAAAATTCATTGATTTTTGCCAACATTTCGTCAAGTGAACCCGATTTTTCTCCGGCCCCAATCATCTGCATCACCATGGGAGGAAATATTTTTGTTTCAGCCAAGGCTCCGGCCAATTCTGATCCTTCAGAAACATCTTTTCGTACCTTTGTGACAGCTTGCTGTATTACCAGGTTTCCTGCAGTCCTGGATGTAATATCTAAAGAGTCAAGTATATTTACACCACTAGCAAACAGAGTACCTAATGTTAAGGTTATACGGGCAATAATAGTTTTTTTAGTTAGGTCACCGATAACAGGCAGTTTCAGCATGACCGAATCAAACAGGTAGGCGCCTGATTTTGTCTTTCTGCAAATTATGAGAAAGATAATAATCCCGATGATTATCGTTAGGATACTTACTATATTTTTCTGGACAAAATCACTGACACTTATGATTACCAGTGTCAACCCGGGAAGCGGCAGATCCCCATAAAAACCTTGAAGTTGTGGTACGAGCCAGTAGAGTAAAAAGATTATGAGACATATTGCAAATGCTAAGGTAAAGAGAGGAATCCTTACCGCCGATTTGATTCTGGTTTTAATCGCCTCTTCCTTTTCCATATAAACCGATAATTTTTTAAGAACATCGGGTAGAAAACCACCGGCTTCACCTGCTTCAACAAGACTCGAATATAATCTCGAAAAGACTCTTGGATGCCTTTTTAACGACACATGAAGAGTTTTTCCTGATTTAACATCACCTATTACTTCAGATAGAACCCCTTTAAAATAGTTATGATCCATCTGCTGTGAAAGCGCATTCAGGGATTCAACTAGATTAATACCCCCATTTAACAATGTTGCAAACTGCCTCGTGAAACGGATAATCTCCTCCTTTTTCAAGCCGTGAAGCAGAAGATAAAGTGTATCATCAGCGTTTTTAGCCATTGGATGTACCTTGATATGGTGGTTAGTTGGTAAGGATTCTGTTTTTGATGATCAAAATATACGGAGTTAGGTTTTGTATGTCAATTGTAAACTAACTCATGGTTTAATTTCCGCCAAGTGCTTTCTAATTATTTAATTTTAATGAAGAGTTTGCTGGTTAACCCTCTTGCCTCCACCAAAATTAACCAATAAATTCAAATAATTGATTTTTACACCTACTCTATTTGATTACTTTTTGCCCTCTTTTGAAATTTTTTTGAAATTTTAGGTTGGATTTTTGTAATCTGGTAATGGATAGAATATAGATTTGGGAGGTAAAGCTCGAATCATTAGATTTTTAGATAGTGTTAATATATCACGACTCTAGTTAAATTTGGTATGCTAGCAAGTGAATCTCCCCCCAAGTAGTGGACATACCTCCTATGCGAAAGATTATCATTTCGCTTAACTGTATGTCCACTACTTGGGGGGAGATTCAAGGTGTTATCAACACCCTAACCTTTCCAAATGCTGAGTTCAAGTTTATATATGCTGTAGATATCCAAGGTTTTTAGGAAGGGTGAAATTTTTAGATACTGGCAAGAAATCTGCAATTTCGATTACTCATCTTAACCGACACTTTTAGAATATATGATTTTATGATGGCTCATAACCACCGGCTGGATGAAACTATGGATATATTCTTTAATTCATTCCTTAGTTTAATGCCAAGTATTGACATGATCTTTCCTTTTTATTGTTTGTTAAATAAATAAAACAATATCTTTTCTGAACCAATATCGCCTCAGCCGATTGATAAAAAAACCATTGGCTAATAAAATGGATATAGCTATTAATATTATCCTGTATTCTATATGAACCGTAAGAAGAGAAAATATAGATAATGTAATAAGTATTGCTATAAACAGAATCATTATTATTACACTGAGTAGATTTTCAGTACAGTACCAAAATGTATCAAGCACCGGAACAATAACCAGAGGCCAGATGATTAAGGATGATTCCAGAGGGTGATATTTAAAATGAAAACCTGCCAGTGTAAAGTCAGGCATGTGATTGCCCATTACCCATGAAAGGATAATTATTACCAAGGTCCATATAATGGCGGCCATCGGATGTATTAACCAGACTATTATACTACTTAAAAATTGATCAGATCGTCCTTTGGGTAAAAGATGGTTATGAGACACCGGAGTGAGTACTGAACAAACCATCATGCAGAGTATGACTAAAATTAATAGCGTAGTAATATCAGAAGCAGGAACTCCTCCAAAGTTGCCGGGGGTAAGATAATATCCGGTGGAGAATATTAATAGCGTGGTAATAATGATTTTTATTAAAAAAGAAGTCCTGAAATAACGCTCATTAAGGGTATAATAACGATCAAGCATACTATATAATCTCCCTGCAATAGAACGACTTATATTTAGATACGGGAGACCTTTGATCACTTTATAAAAAAGATTTTCTATTGTACTTTCTTTTTCAATTCTGTCAGACAGCAGCCTCAGCTTGAGCATTTCATTCAATTGTATTGCATTTGAAAAGCCACCCTCAGGAGTAAAAGTGAAGTTTAAGTCCTTTAAGAAAAGCATCCTTTTTAAGTCAGGGTGGGACAGCATTTTCCAAACGGCAAACAGTAATAGAATAGTGAAAAAGACAAGAGGTATTGAGCTGTAAAAAATAAAGTAATCCACGGAGAATATAAATATTTTCAGTCCTTTTTGTATTAACATAAAATGAAAGATCATAAAAATGCAGCAATAGATTATTATTCCTTTTTCCCTTTCATTTTGGATATAAAAAATCATGGATACGGTAAAAAAGTAAATCGATAATTCAATAGCAAGAATCGATAATAAATATAAAACTCCTTTTAATCCTGTGGGATGGTGTAATAAAAAGAAATAAACTCCGGAAAACAGGCTGATGATAATTCCGGTCAGGAAGATAATTCTGCATGGTATTTTATTATGATTTGGGAGACAGGAAGAGAAAGGCTTTGTAAGGACATCCACTTGTACTCCAGCGATTATAATACCAAGTATAAACATTAAAATAGCGAAAATGAGCATAGGTAAAAAAGGGTATGGATTATTCTTGAAAGCCTCTGATACTTGATTTTTTACGAACACGCTCATTAAAATACAAAGTAAAATAAATATATAAGAGTAAGCGATAAATAAGAATCGATTGTTAAAGGGAGAATACAGTTTTACATTTGCACCAAGTATAGACATTATTCTTTTCCTTTTTCCCTATTGTTTGTTTTCAATCACCAATTGATAGATGTCTTCCAATGGTAACGGCAACTGCTCCATCTGGCAGTTAATGTTGTCAGCGATTTCCTCCAGTTCATCAGGGCTTTTGATGTTCCTCGAAAGAGTTACAATAGCCTTTGAACCGTTTTGTTCTCTCTGAATTATGTTATCAAAGGGCAGGTTTTCAGGAATAGGACCGTTCAGGGATGTAAGACGAAGTTTGATATATTGCTCCCTGAGATCATCTACGTGACAATCACAGAGCATTTTCCCTTTGTCCATGATCAGTGCATGATCGATTACTTTTTCTATGTCTGTTAAAATATGGGATGAGATTATAATCGTTCGTCCTGAGACCTGGATTATTTCCATTAACAGCTCCAGAAATTTACGACGTGCCAGCGGATCCATTGCAGCAGCAGGCTCATCAAGAATAAGCAGTTCCGGCTGGAAGCCAATAGCAAGGAGTACGGCCAGTTTCTGGCGTTGACCGGGAGATAGTTTTCCAACCCGTGCTTTTGTATCAAGTTCGAATTCTTCAATATAGCGGGACTCTATCTCCGTATTCCAGTTCGGATAGTAAGCTGCAACATAACGAATCAGCTTTGCAATACTCATCCATTCAATTAATTTCCCTTCCTGATGAACATAACCTATCCGTGCCAACTCCTCAGGACCGAGTTTCTTTGCTTCTACACCAAATGTCGTGCAGTTTCCAGCATCAGGGAGGTAAAGACCAATCAAATGGCGTATAAGAGTGCTTTTTCCACCACCGTTAGCACCCATAAGCCCTATAATTCGACCCGGATAAATTTCAAGGGACAAGTTATTGATGGCCTGAACAGAGCCAAAATATTTTGATAAATTCGTGACGGAGATTATTGGGTTTTCATTCATAGCATTATTCTCCTTTTTCTTTGCTAAGTTTTCTATACATCCCCTTAAGCAGTTTAACAGCTTCTTGTTCTGAATAATCCATAAAGATGGCAGTGGCAGCAGCCTTTTTAAATATCTCCCTGGCTGTCTGTGATTTAAAATCGTTCTTGATTTCCTTTGCCAGGGATTTAACAAACATTCCGATCCCCCTGCGGCGTTCTATCAGACCATCTCGCTCGAGTTGATTATATGCCTTGCTGATTGTCATGGGATTAACCCGCAGGCGAGCGGCAAGACCCCGGACATTTTCGAGCTGAGTTCCCTCTGTAAGATTTCCGGAAAGAATATATTGTTTGATCTGCTCAATCACTTGAGTGTAGATAGGAACCCCGCTGTGGTTGTCTATTTCAATAATCATAAAGAATTCTCACAATATTAGAAATTAGATCCTGTAAAGAATTTATATCATATGGTGCGATGTGTATTAATACAATAATACACCTAGCGTAAAAGTGTCAAGCATTTTTTTGATAAATTATGATTTTCAGCATAGTTTTTATTAAAAATGTACTTTTTTTATATTTTTTCTATTAGAGTTCGGGGGTCAGTTGAAGATATTAAAAACAGATAATTATGCCCTTTTGCCAGCCATATAACATTAGATATTGATTCACTGCGAGAGAGTTTTTGTTATAAATTATGAGGATTGTTACAGATTTGTTTCAATTACAGGTATCTATATACCCAAAAAAGAGGTATTTCTGAGATTATTACAAGATATCTCAAGTGTTAATAACTACATGTTATCAACACTTTTTGGACTTTCCCAGGGGCTGTTGACTACCCTAATCTTATTAACACCTTTTGGTATCCTTAAATAAGGTCATAAAATTCAAATTTCAGGGGAAATTTGTTACATATTGAGATGGTTGTTTTCTTACAGGTTTATACAAGGTGATATCATTAATATCAATATCATTTTCCTGAGTGGATTCGGTATGTAAAACATAAGGGGTTAAACTTATTTCATACCCGGAGTAACCAGCAATCTGCAACGGTAGAGATATCACCTTGTAAAAGCCTGTAAAACAAGATATTTTAAAAAAGTTGATAGTCTCTAATAATCGAAAAAATATTTTTAGTCAAGTATAAAAATACAATATATTGTGAAAATAATAATAAAAACTCAATATGTTCCATTATTTTATGCTTGGAATTATTGATCTTATTATTTGATATCAGAGGAAAAACCCATATCTCAGGACATGAAGACGGGTTTTGGATGCGGGAATGACATGTTCGGTGTTTTTTTACGGTTTTTTAATGCTGCTTTATACTCTGGAGAAGATCTATGATAGAAGAACTGGCAAAAAGGACAAGGAGCATCAGGCGCTTTAAAGAAGATCGAATAGAAAAGGAAACCCTCCTTTATTTTGTTAATATTGCACGATTCGCGGCATCAGGCGCTAATCTGCAGCCCTTAAAATATATTATTTCCTTTGAAAAGAAAATGAACGATACTATTTTCCCTTTTCTTAAATGGGCAGGCTACCTAAGAGATTGGAAAGGCCCGGAAAAAGGTGAGAGACCTTCAGCATATATAATAGTAATGGGAGATAAATCAATATCAGGATCATTCGGTTGTGACCATGGTATTGCAACCCAGAATATTCTCCTTGCTGCGTCTGAAATCGGATTGGGATGTTGTATAATCGGGGCCGTTGACAGGAAAGGCCTGTCAGATATCTTAAAAATACCAGAACATTATGAATTATTGCATGTAATAGCCATAGGAAAACCTGGAGAAGATATAGTTGTTGAGACGATGAACAGGAAAGACAGCGTGGAGTACTGGCGTGATGAAGATGGAGTGCACCATGTCCCGAAACGCGCTCTTGAGGATATCATTATAAAGGTCTAATGGGGAGTCTTTAAAATATGGGTTTTATAACAAGATCGGGTTTTATATCCGCCCTAATCCTGACTTTAATTGCAATACCGGGTTATTCCGTTTCAGCATCGGAAAATATTAAAATCAATCCTGACGCTGAACTCAATATATTAAACAGTTTGATAGATAGAGGAGTAAAAAACGCTGATGTCTATTATAACAGGGCGTGGCTGTATACATTAAAAGGGGCAATAGATAAGGCGAAGGATGATTATACTCATGCTATTAAGCTGGACAATAGACATGCCGATGCCTATTTTAACAGGGGACTGATTTTATTAAATGAGGGGCTGTATAAAGAGGCAGTGAATGATTTTTCAAAGGCTATTGATATTAAACCGGAAGCATCGGATACATATTGTAACCGGGGGAATGCCTATTTTCTTATGGGAAAAGCCCTGCTGGCGCTGAAAGACTACAACTCCGCTATTGAAATGAATGGAAAGGATCCTGATCTATATTATAACAGAGCAATTATTTATCAGGCTCTGGGCAGAATAAAAGAGGCAAAGGATGATTTCTCAAAGACGTCCGAACTGAGGGAAAAAACAAGAGGTCAGAGGACAGAGGTCAGCAAAACAGAGGTGGATTGAATAAGGAATATTAAATCCTATGGCTAACAAAAAAACAACAATAGCGATAATAGGTGCGGGGGCAAGCGGAACCATACTGGCTAATCAACTGGTAGAAAAAAGATATGGTAACTCCAGCAAGGGCTTCTCTATTTTTTTAATTGAAAAGAGCGGCAATTTCGGGCCCGGACTTGCCTACAGTACTCCCCTGGCGTCTCATATACTTAATATGAGGGCTGAAACTCTCGGAATATCAGATAATAATCCGGGACATTTTGCGGAATGGTTAAAGGAGCAAAAGACTTCATTTCCTGATGATAGTATTTCCAGTATCGATCCCGCTTACCCGTCACGAAAAGTATATGGGGAGTATATTAAGGATGTTCTTGAATCGACTTTGAACAGGGCTTCCTCAATGAATTCTGATGTTGAACTGATAAAAGGGGAAGCCGTTGATATAATCCACAAAGGTGATGTAATCGATATATTACTGGCAGATGGCTGTATTATTTCATCTGACTATACTATCCTGTCACCAGGCAATTTCTCATCGGCATTTCTTGATGAATTAAAAGGTGTCAAAGGTTACATCCCCTATCCATGGCCGGCAGCACGAATATTGGAAACAGTTCCCAGGGAGGATCCTGTATGTATACTGGGTACAGGTTTGAGCGCCATCGATACCCTGTTTACACTTCTGGAAAATGATCATAAAGGCGAAATAACATTTCTTTCAAGAAGGGGTTTTCTGCCAAAGGTCCAGGGGGATTTTAATAATTATCAGCTCAAGTATATAAATCCTGAAGCAATAGACATGATAATAAAGAAAAACGGCAGCACCCTGCCTCTTGATATCGTTAAAAATCTGCTTTTCAAGGAGATAGAAAATGCGGAAGGAAAAAATATAGACTGGCTCAGAGTGTTTAATCCTGATGGAACAGTTTCCGATATTCTCGAAAAAGATATAAAAAAGGCGGAGCATGGGATTATACCTTATCAGAGAGTGCTTAACGCGTCAGGCCCATTGACCGGAATGATCTGGAAACATTTCTCCGTTGATGACCGTTCAAGATTTGACCGGGAATTAAAAACACTCTGGACAGTATACAGGCATCCCATGCCCCTGGTAAATGCAAGAAAAATAGATAGTGCTATAAAATCAGGACAGCTAGACATAGAATCAGGTTGCATGTGTGTCAGAACATGCAGCGATAAGGGTTTTGAGATTGATGTCAGTACAAGGTTCGGTGTTCCATATGTAATAAAAACACCCTTCATAATAAACGCCACAGGCCAGGGACTGGATGTTTCAAAATTTGACAGTGACTTGATAAAGAGGTTGGTAAAAAGAGAATTAATTGTACCACACCCTAACGGAGGCATACATGTTGATTTTGAGAGCAGTATGGTTCTGGATAGAAAAGGTGAGATCATTCCGGGCCTTTTTGCTCTTGGCGAAATTACAAGGGGCGTTCATTTCTTTACTAATGGAATAGTCCCGAATATGAAAACATCGGACAGGATTGCGGATTATATTATTGCAGATGCAGAGGAAAGAGGATAAGAAGGTAAGAAGTTGAGAAGTTTAGTTAGGATTAAATTCTGATCTGCAGTTTTATTAAAACAAAATCTTTTAATCTCACACAGAGCCACAGAGAACACGGAGAAAAACTTTTTTAACGAATCGGTGAGAGGCCGATTCGTTAAAAGGTATCCATTCCTTAAGTAGTTGTGGGTATCTGCCTTCGTTGAACCTTCCCCTGTCGCTCAAGCTATAGCGGGACAAATTACATATAGTTAGAAAATTGAGTGTAGTGCACAGATTAAATATTTAATTCTGTTATTTCCAGTCGTAGACTGGACTAGTGGTTTACGTTTGTCGGCACCTCCCGACAAACGTAAAAGATCAAGACCTCTGTGACCTCTGTGGCTCTAGCGAGTGGAACGAGCGGGCGTGAGGTAAGGTTTTTCACTTTTTCCACCTACGACAAACAACCTGCAACTACATGAATATTTATGCATCTTCGAAAGTAACAGGTTTTAAAACTCATCCTCTTCCGGAAATTTATCCTTCCATTTTCCCTTATCCTCCTTTTCCAATTCAGCGATAGACGCCTCAATCTTTTTCAATAGAACAGGGTCATTAGACGCAGCCTTTTTTGCTTCATTAAAATGAAAGAATGCTTCGCGTGGATTATGTGATTTTTTGTGGAAAAGACCAAAATTATAATGGGCCAGCCCAACTTTCCCTTGTTTGCCATAGGAAAATCCGAGGTTGTAAAATGCTTCGTCATCAACCGGCTCCATGTATATTAACCTTTCGTAAATTTCCGTTGCCTTGTTATATGCTCCCGAGTCAAGATATGATTTGGCGATGGTCAGCAAGGTTACTTTGTCATTTCTGTCTTTTTCCAGTGCCTTTTCAAGGATAGCTATCGCCTTTGCCGCTTCACCGTTACCAAGATAAGCTTCGCTGAGATATCTTAAAGCCGGTAAAGGTTCATCCAGTCCTTCAATGGCTTTCTCAAGGTGAGTTATTGATTCTGAATAATTCCCTTTCTTGATAAGGGCCAGCCCGAGCCCAAAATGAGAAAGAGGGGAATCGGGTGTTTTTAAAAGTCTTGAATTATAATACTGGACCATATCATACTTCTGGATATATTTTGCCATTATTACAGTTCTGAACAGGGGATAGGTTTTTCTGAACCGGAGAGTTTCCCTTTTCGCCGGAACCATAATCGGGGATGAAAGCATGGTTTCTATATTGGATATCCTCTCGGGACCTATAGGATGTGTCAGAAGATAGGCCGGGATCTCATTAATTCCCCATCTCCCTTCCTGGATTTTCATAAGAGAACTCTTTACCGCCGCAGGGTTGAACCCCGAACGGACAATATATTTGAACCCTACCTGGTCAGCCTGCCGTTCGTCCTCTCTGCTGTAGCTGAGTTGTTTTTGCTGACCGGCCGCGAGTGATCCTACCATTATTGCCTCAGCAGCATCACCTCCTACCAGGGCGCCTGCAAGTATGCCGGCCATGGTTGCAAGCCCCAGCTTCCAGAATTGATCGGCACGGTTTGAAATATGGCGGCTTGATACATGTGCGATTTCATGGCAAACTACCGAGGCTAGTTCATCCACCTCTTCCATTGCCTCAATCAATCCTGCATATAAAAATATTACACCGCCAGGTCCGGCAAATGCGTTCAACACATCTTCTTTAACAATGAAGAACCTGAAATCAAAATGTTTTGTTTCGACAGACTTGAGAAGATATTGTCCAAAATCGTCAATGAATTTTTTTGCGAAGGGGTCATCAATAAGTACAAGGTGTTGTTTGACACTTTGAAGAAATTCCTGCCCGGCCTTTTTTTCATCTTCAATAGACAGGGCATGTATATTTGTCTGTATTGAAAATAAGAAAATGACTGATAAAAAAATCGTGAAGACTTTACTGTCTTTAAGATATTTCATTTTCCTCTATGTCTAGCCTGGGAGCTTCCAGCCAGAGACCTTCCAGGTCATAGAACTCTCTTACAGGTTGATAAAAGATATGTATTATCAGGTCCCCATAATCCATTAAAATCCATTGCCCTTCAAATTCACCTTCTGTCCCGTAGGATTTAAAACCTTTTTCTCTCATTTTTTTGGCAAGATGCCTGCTTATTGACTGGACCTGCCTGCTTGAATTACCTCCGGCTATCAGGAAGTAGTCCGCAAAAGAAGACATCTCTCCAATATTAAAAAGAACAGGATCGATCGCTTTTCTTTCTGTAATTATATTCGATGCCAGGCGTGCTTTGTCAAGTGATTCCATTTTCCAGGTATAATCCCTTCTTTTCAATGTACATTTTTACTTTTTCAGGTACTAAATAATTAATTGATTTTCCCTTGATAATAGCTTCTCTTATTTTCGTGGAAGAGATATCCAGCATGGTTACGTTTTTGAAAAAAATATGTTTACCCATTGGACCAGTAAATTTATCTTTTGTTCCCGATTTCTTAAAATTTAAATTAAGTGATTCAATGAAATAGGTAATATCCGATGATGAAATGCCAGGTCTTTTTAGAACAATAAAGTTTGTTAAATCAAAAAGCTTCTTATACTCCTTCCATGTTTTTATTTCTTTAAATGCATCACTGCCTAAAATAAAAAAAAGATCAAGATTATCGTTATATTGCTCATGGATTTCTTTCAGGGTTTCTATTGAGTAGGAAAAACCTTTCCTTTTACCCTCAATATCTATAACTTCAAGATTAGATGAATCCCCGGCACCGATCCTGGCCATTTCAAGCCTGTCGCAAAAAGGCGCGACGTTTTTCAAGTCCTTGTGGGGGGGGTGGCCCCCGGGCATAATAAAGACTTTATCCAGATTCATTTCCTCCAGTATTTCTTCAGCGACACGAAGATGTCCATAATGAATCGGGTTGAATGTCCCTCCAAGTATTCCAAGTCTCAAGGGATTGACCTCCTATTCCCTGATCTGGCCTTCACCATAAACGATAAATTTAGTTGTTGTTAATTCCTCCAGGCCCATTGGTCCGAAGGCATGGAGCTTTGAAGTATTAATACCTATTTCCGCTCCAAGACCAAGCTGATTTCCATCGTTGAATCTTGTTGAAGCATTGACAAGTACAACTGAAGAATCGACTTTTTCAAGAAAACTGCGGGCCCTGTAATAGTTTTTTGTTATAATAGCCTCAGTATGGTTCGATCCGTATTTTTCAATATGATCAAGCGCGGCCTCCATTCCTGACACTACCTTTACCGCAAGGATCAGGTCAAGAAATTCGGCGGGCCAGTCATCCTCGGTTGCCGGTAGAGCGTCAGGGATCAGGTCAAGAGTTTTTCCGCAACCTCTGATCTCCACATTCGCTTTACGCATTCTTTTGACCATTTCAGGTAAAAAATCAGCAGCTATTTCTTCATGTACCAGCATGGTTTCCATGGCATTACACACCCCTGGCCTCTGAACTTTTGAGTTAAAGCAAATGTCCATCGCGGCTTGAAAATCAGCTTGTTTATCTACATAGACATGGCAAACACCCTTGTAATGTTTTAGAACGGGAATTTTTGAATTTTCAGATACAAAGCGGATAAGCCCCTCGCCCCCTCTGGGTATTATGACATCCAAATAGTCATCACATGTCAGGAGGGCGCCTGTCGCCTGTCTTTCTGTCGCGGGAATAACCTGAACCGCCTTTCCAGGAACACTATTTTCCTCGAGGGCTTCTTCTACTATGGTCGCAAGGATAAGGTTTGAGTTGATAGCTTCGGAACCACCTTTAAGAATTACAGCATTGCCTGATTTCAGACAAAGACTTGCAGCGTCAACAGTTACATTTGGTCTTGATTCATATATGAATCCTATAACTCCCAAAGGGATTCTCACCCTGCCCGCCAAAAGGTTATTAGGCCTTTTCCACATGCCTGTAACTTCACCGACAGGGTCGGGCAGAAGCATTACTTCTTTAACCCCCTTAATCATTGATTCCATAGTTTTGTTGTTGAGCGTAAGGCGATCGATCATAGCTGAAGAAAGTCCTCTTTCCGTTGCACCCCGGATATCTTTTTCATTTTCAGAATAGATATCCTTTTCTCTTTCAATGAGTTTTTTTACAATTGAGTCCAGGACCGCGTCTTTTTTCCTTCTATCGATGGTTCTAAGAACTCTTGATGCTTTCTTCGCCGCTTTTGCCATCTCCTCGATCATTTGGTTTATTGACATGATCTCTCTCCATTATTTATTTCAAGGGTAATTACAAGATTGTCCCGATGTATGACTTCATCATTATGCTTATATCCCAGTACAGACTCAATCCGGCTGCTTTTCAACCCTTTTATTTTTGATAAGTCATTAAAATTGTAGTCCACCATTCCAATGGCGACTTCCTTTTTATTAATATCCAGAATTCTTACCGAATCACCCCTGTTGAATTTACCGGAAATATTGATTATCCCTGATGGCAATAGGCTTTTCCCATTATTAATCAGTGCTTTTGTCGCTCCTTCATCTATTTCTATCTCACCTTTTATCGACCTTGAAAAGGCAATCCAGTGTTTGCGGCCGCAAATGGCCGCATCCCGGGGCATAAATAGTGTGCCCGTGTTTTCTCCTTTTATTATTTTGTTAATAATGTTCTTTTTTCGGCCGTTGGCAATAACTACGGGGATGCCTTTTAGAATGGCTTTTTTCGCAGATATTACCTTGCTCGCCATGCCGCCTGTTCCAAGCGCGCCTGGTGTTGAACCCGCATAATTGAAAATATTATTATTTATCTTTTCAATAACTGGTATCAGCCTTGCCTTTTTATTGACTCGGGGATCATCATTATACAGACCATCGATGTCCGTTAAATTGATAAGCAGGTGAGAACCTGTCATATTGGCGACCATCGCACTTAAATTATCATTGTCACCAAACTTGATTTCATCAATAACCACAGTGTCATTTTCATTTATTACGGGAATTATTCCCCATGAAAGAAGGGTGAATATGGTATTCCTCGCGTTAAGATAACGTCGTCTGTTGGTTAGATCATCACCTGTTATCAGTATCTGGGCACACACGTGGCCATAACGGGAAAAGGCCTTTTCATAGGCATTCATCAAGCTGCTTTGTCCCACGGCAGCCATTGCCTGTTTTTCGGCAACTGAATCAGGTATGTTTAATTGCCCCACTTTTCTAAGGCCTGAAGCAATGGCCCCGGAAGAGACAAGTATCACCTCATATCCTTCTTTTTTTAAAGCTGAAATACTCCCGGTTATATTATTGATTACCTGGCGATTGAGACCGCTTTTGCCCGCAAGAATACCACTGCCGGCCTTTACTACAATTCTCTTTACACAGCTGAAAAGGTCTTTTCTGTTTATAGGTGTGTTTGTTTTCATTATCAAAATATCCGGAAGGTTATGAGTTAAGCAGTTTTTCACCCAACAGCTTTTTAAGTTTGTCTATTCCGGTACCATCCAATGCTGACACGGGCAAGGTCAATAAACCCATTTTCCTGAATTCTGAAATAATTTGATCAATATTTATGCTTTCTGATGATATGAGATCAATTTTATTGATAATTACTATTTTATTCTTTTTGAGCATTGACGGATCGTAACCTCTGAGCTCATCATCTAAAATCTGATAATCTCTTAGAGGGTTGTCGTCCGGCGCTTCTGAAATATCGATAATATGAAGTAAAAATTTTGTCCGTTCAATATGCTTGAGAAATCTATGCCCAAGTCCCTTGCCTTCACTGGCACCTTCAATAAGGCCTGGAATGTCGGCTATTGTGATGCTCCCTTCATCGTCATAATCGATAACTCCCAGATTAGGCACTATTGTTGTAAATGGATATCTGTCTATTTTCGGCCGCGCCATTGTAAGACGGGAGAGCAGTGTTGATTTCCCCGCGTTGGGAAGCCCTATTAGACCTATATCTGCCAGATATTTCAGTGTAAGTTTGAGATCTTTTTCCTGGCCGGGAATTCCTTCTTGAGCAAACCTGGGAGTCCTGTTGGTTGAAGTGGTAAAATGCCTGTTCCCCTTTCCTCCCATACCACCGGAAAGAAGAATAATTTCCTGATCGTTTAGTATAAGGTCGCCGAGAATGTTGCCCGAATTGTTATCCAGGATTTGAGTGCCTAAAGGAACTTCAATTATGGTGTTGTCGCCGTTTTTCCCGGTTTGGTTCTTGCCTTTTCCGGGGCCGCCATTTTTGGCCTTAAAGCGTCTTTTTGAGCTGAAGTCAGAAAGTGTGTGCAGTTTGTTGGTGGCCTTTATGATTATATCCCCTCCTTTTCCGCCGTCCCCGCCATCAGGACCGCCTCTGGGAATAAATCTGGCTCTTCGAAAGCTTACGCAGCCTTTTCCTCCATCGCCGGAAACAACATGAATTACAGCTTCGTCCAGAAATCCCATATTTGCCTCTGGTGGTGGAGAAGGGAAAAGTATTAGTCTGCGTAAACACTCACCCTTTTTCGATTCCGAGAAAACTGTTCAAAGGTGACTATGCCGTCTATCTTGGAATAAATGGTATAGTCCTTCCCAAGACCAACATTCTCTCCGGGGTGTACTTTTGTTCCCTTTTGCCTGATTAAAATGTTGCCGGCCCTTACCCTTTCTCCTGCGTATTTTTTAACTCCAAAGCGCTGGCCCGCACTGTCTCTTCCATTTCTGGAGCTTCCGCCTGCTTTTTTATGTGACATGGTTATTTTCCTGTTTTTATTCGCTGTATGCGAAATAATTATATTGTTTAATACCGGATACTAATTATTTGTTTTTAATATATTGCCTACGTACCGATATCTTCAATTTTTATAAGAGTGAAATGCTGTCTGTGCCCTCTTTTATTTCTGTACCCTTTTCTTTTTTTATATTTAAAAACAACTACTTTTCTGTCTTTGCCATGACTGGCAATTCGACCATTAATTGTAGTGTCTTCGAGATACGGCTTCCCCAGATTTACATTCTCCCCATCCGAGATCATCAGGACCTTGTCAAAGGAGACTGCATCTCCAATATTTCCCTCAACTTTTTCAACCTTGAGCAGGTCACCGGGTGATACTCGGTATTGCTTTCCGCCTGTTTTTATTACTGCATACATAATTAACCTCCAAAATTATAACATCAAATGATAAAAGAAAAAAAGCCATATGTCAAACTAAATTTATATGACTTTTAAAGGATTTATACTATCACAGTACTATCTAGTATTTACCCAAAAAAAACGCTTTTTGGGTTTAATCAATCAACATTCAGTTTTCGGCGAAAAGCCTTATTATCAGAGAATTAGCTGATGGCTGATCCGCCTTCGCACAAGGCTATTGAGCGACAGGTAGCTGACTGTTGAAAGCTCCATCCAGAAAGAAGGCCTTTATGGATGGAAAAAAGTGCCCCCGGCATGACTCGAACATGCGGCACCCAGATTAGGAATCTGGTGCTCTATCCACCTGAGCTACGGGGGCATGGAATAGTCTTGTACCAAAATTAATATAAAATGCAAGTGTTTTGTTTTATAAACAATAGATTTAAAAATCCCTTGATTATCTCCGTAAGGTTATATATAAGATATTGATTTTAGATGAATATTATGCGGGGGGATGTAGCTCAGTTGGGAGAGCGGTACGTTCGCAACGTACAGGTCGTCGGTTCGATCCCGATCATCTCCACCAAAGAATGCTTTAGGGGCTGATATCCTGTAAACTGATAAACAAGGTCTTACAGATAATAGCTATTTGAAAATGCTTTATGTGTCCTCCTTTACTTTTCCTGCCAGTCACTTATATTTGCTAAAGCGTTCCTAAAATATTTAATGAACCTTAATGGAGCCTGAAAAATGAAAAGAAGCTCATCAATAGTACGCAAGACAAATGAGACTGATATCAGTATCGAACTCAACCTGGATGGTTCAGGTAAGGCTTCTGTCGATACAGGGATACCCTTTCTGGATCACATGATCAAACTGATGGCGGCACACGGATTCATGGATATTCAGATTAAGGCGAATGGTGATACTGATATTGATTATCACCACACGATCGAAGATCTTGGTATATGTCTCGGAACCGCTGTGAGTGAAGCGCTTGAAGACAAAAAGGGTATCAGACGGTACGGACAGGCTTCAATCCCAATGGACGAGGCTATGTCCAGTGTGGTGATTGATATATCTAACAGACCCTATCTGGCATATAGAGTTTCAACAATTAATAGCAAGACAGGTAATTTTGATATTCAGCTTTTAGAGGAGTTTTTCAGGGCATTTGTGAATTACTCCGGGATAACAATGCATGTGGACCTGCTTTCCGGTAAGGATGCTCATCATGTAGCAGAATCTGTTTTTAAAGCATTTGGAAGAGCTCTGGATATTGCCACCAGTGTTGAAAAACGGCTGAATGGAACTATTCCTTCTACAAAAGGTATGTTATAAATTCGATTTACTCTACGGATAACCGGCTACCAAAAAACCAGCCTGCAATCGAAACAAAATCCACCATTAAAATTCTTGATAGACACGATCTTGGAGAATTTTGGGAGATTCCTGGACACCAGCAAGGTGTTAGATGCAAGGCGCCAAGGAGCGCCGACTGAGGTGTACAAATAGTACACCGCAAAGAGAAGCGACCGAAGGCTACCCGCCTGAGGCGGGTAAACACAGCCTTTCGACTGGCTCAAGGCCATGGGTTTATCGAATGGCAGACTTGTCCCGCCGTAGTTTTGAAGCGAAGGCGGATGACATCTTGATGGTGGGTCAGGGCGAATCTTCACTGTTGACATATTATAATTCATTAATATAATAAAATATTTAACTAAGTTTAACTGGAAAGGGAAATGCAGCTCTCAGAACGTATATCCGAAGATTTAAAAAAGGCCATGAAAAACAGGGATCAGCTATTGGTTTCCTGTTTAAGAATGCTTAAAGCAGGTATTAAAAATAAGCGGGTGGAAAAGGGTCAGGATCTGGATGATAATGAGATTCAAACCTTGATTTCTTCACAGGTACGAAAAGGACAGGAGGCGGCAAAGGAATTCAGGAAAGGCGGTCGTGATGATCTCGCTGAAAAGGAAGAAAAAGAGATTAATATTCTTTTTACCTATTTGCCCGAACAACTTGGCGATGATGAACTTGAAAATATTTTGAATAAAATCATCTCAGAAAATTCTCTGACCGGTATAAAGGACATGGGAATGTTAATGAAAAAGGCTATGGTTGAAATAAAGGGTAAAACCCAGGGTTCAAAAGTCAGTGAGACAGCAAAAAAACTTTTAAGCTGATTGTCAGGTTGTTAAACAGTTTATTGCTGAGTTCATATCAATTCAAGCTTCATTCACAGCCATAAACAGTATCAGGAAAACCTGTCATTCAGGTCATCAAAAGAACAAGTAAACAATGTGCCGGTTTTGGTGAAAGTATAAAAATGGATTCCTATCAGGCTGCCAAAGAAGAAATTAAAAGATCCTCTGACATTGTTGAACTTATCGGGCAATATGTACAATTAAAAAAAACCGGGATGAATCATCTTGGCCTTTGTCCTTTTCACAGTGAAAAAGATCCCTCTTTTACGGTGAGTCAGTCTAAACAGAGATTCCATTGTTTTGGATGCAAAACGGGAGGGGATATTTTTTCATTCTGGATGGAATATCATAAAGTGTCCTTTCCCCAGGCGATGAAGGAGTTGGCCGAGAGATATCATATTTCACTTCCTGAAAGAAAGATGACACCTTCCCAGAAACGGGAACTTGATCTGAAGGAAATTTTAATCAGGATAAATAACGCTGCAGCGGGTTATTACAATTATATACTTGAAAAAGCCGATGTAGGTAAAACAGGACAGGAATACTTTAATAAGAGACTATTAAGCAGGGAGACGATCAGCAAATTTAAACTTGGATACGCGCTGGAAGGCTGGGATGGGCTGACCGGTTTTTTGAGGAAAAAGCAGGTTGATCTACAAAAGGCTGAACAGGCCGGTCTCTTAATACCAAAAAAAAATGGAGGGTACTATGATCGTTTCAGGGGCAGAGTAATTTTTCCTATATTCAGCATGGAGGGTCAGGTTGTTGGATTCGGGGGAAGGGTGCTTGATGATTCTTTACCCAAATACCTGAATACACCGGAAACTCCCGTGTTTCATAAAGGGGAATTGTTATACGGTCTGAATTCCGCATACAAACAGATAAGAGAAACCGGCAGGGCTGTTATTGTAGAAGGGTATACTGATGTTCTGGCATTAAACAACCATGGTTTTTACGCGGCGGTCGCAACGCTTGGGACGGCCTTAACCAGTAATCATATCCGAAAACTAAAGGGATTTACCAGGGAGGTTGTAGTAGTATTTGATTCTGATACCGCAGGAAAAGACGCGGCAGTGAAAAGTCTTCCTCTTTTTCTGAATGAGGGACTTTCAGCTAAGATAATGGTGCTTCCTGAGGGGGATGATCCTGATTCATTTATTAACCGGAATGGGCTTGAAGATTTTTTAAAGTATCTGGATAAATCAATCCCAATGTTTGATTTTTTTATGGAATCAAGATTGTCCGGCGGAGATGGAAATATTTCAGATCAGGTTGAAATATTAAGGGAAATATTACCTGTGCTATCAGAAATAACAAGTGATCTTCAGCGTTCCGTTTATATTCAAAACCTCTCGGAAAAATGCGGGATCAGCGAAACAATTATCCTGGAAGAGGTTAGAAAAATCATTAATAAAGGTTCCTCCCGGGATATTGAAAATGATATTAAAACAAAGATAAATGGCAGAAGTGTAAAGAAACTTGATGATTTTCAACTATTAAATCTTATTGTTCATTTTCCTGACAGCGCTGTAAAAATTTTAAATAATGATCTCGGGCTGCTGCTTTCAGACAATTTGGTAGTCAAGATATTTAACAGGATTATCGAAACATATAAACAGGATGGAGAAATTATTCCTGATCGAATACTGGAGAGCCTGGATGAAGGTCCGGAAAAGGAAGTTTTAAGTGAAATAATGCTTTCTGATCCAATATATAGAGAAGAAAATGTAAGCCAGGCTGTTACTGATTTTGAAAAAAAAATTCAGTGGATAGTAATCCAGAGTTCCATTAATGAGGCAAAGGAATCCGGTGACCTTGAAAAGCTGAATGAATTAATTAAATTAAGAAAAGCAATGTAATGCCATATTTTTTTTGATGCTGGCAAACTCCCTGACAGGAAGGGATAATATATAAAACCGGATATTAGTAATTACCAGGAGGTAAAGTATGACAAGTAAATCTGATATGCATAATTTGAAGCGATTGATAGATATCGGCAAAGATAAGGGCTACATAACATATGAGGAACTTAACGATGATCTACCGGATGAGATAGTCTCTTCAGAGCATATCGACGATGTGATGATGATGTTTGAAGAATTGGATATAATGGTTATTGATGAATCAGCAAAGAAAGAAATTGAAAAGTCCCGAAAATTGAAGAAAAAGAAGGAGAAAGGTCAAGAAAAAGAAAGTTTCCGGGCGGAACTGGTTGATAGCAATACCAAGGTATCAGATCCCGTAAAAATGTATCTAAAGGAAATGGGATGTATTTCACTTTTAACAAGAGAGGGTGAAGTTGATATTGCCAAGAGAATTGAAGAAGGTGAGAAGGTCACACTTGATCTGCTTTTAAAGTGCTGCGTTGGAGTAGAGTATATCATCGACCTGGGCGAGAAACTGGAAAACGGTAGAATCAAACTCAAAAACATTATTAATGATCCTGATTATGAAGACGGTCATGCACAGATAGGTGAAAAAAAAGAACACCTCATTAAGATCATAGACTATATTGGCAGGTTATATGATAATTACCATGAAGCAAAGCGTGAAATCGCTAAAAAGAGTTGCCCCGCGGCAAATAAAAAGAAGTTGACAGCTAAAATCAAGCGAAATCACAATAAGATGATCAAGCTGATAAACAGTTTTAAACTGGAAAAGGGGCAGCTTGATAACATGATGGTGATATTGAAACAGTTAGTGGATGAGACTGAAACCGCAGATCAACGGGTTGCAGAATGCGTTTTAAAGGCAGGCGGAAAATCCATTACCTATATCAAGAAATGTATCAGAAAAATTCCCAAAACGGCTAAAGATAACGATGTCGTAACTCCGTTAAAAAAGAAGAAATCTGAGCTGGTTCAATTTAAAACGGATATTAATGAGGCACAAAAGAAAATTAAGGAAGCTAAAGATCGAACAAGCATGACACATAGAGAGTTGAAGGAAACTTTTGATACTGCAAGGAGAAACCTGGAAAAATCAAAACTCGCCAAGAAAGAATTAATTCAGGCAAACTTGAGACTCGTGGTCAGTATTGCAAAAAAATATACAAACAGGGGACTGCAATTTCTTGACCTTATCCAGGAAGGAAATATCGGCCTGATGAAAGCTGTTGAGAAATTTGAATACCAGAGGGGGTATAAATTCAGCACCTATGCTACATGGTGGATACGACAGGCAATCACCAGGGCCATAGCAGACCAGGCAAGGACTATTAGAATCCCTGTTCATATGATTGAAACCATCAATAAACTAATACGTACTTCAAGGTATTTGGTACAGGAGCACGGGAGGGAACCTACTCCTGAAGAAATCGCTGAGAAGATGGAGTTCCCTCTTGAAAAAGTACGCAAAGTATTAAAAATTGCCAAAGAGCCCATTTCCCTTGAAACACCTATCGGTGAGGAGGAAGACAGCCATCTCGGCGATTTTATTGAAGATAAAAAAGTCATATCTCCCGGCGAAGCAGTAGTCAATCACAGCCTGGGAGAACAGACCCGTAAGGTTCTCACATCACTGACTCCCAGGGAAGAAAAAGTCCTTCGTATGAGATTTGGTATAGGTGAAAAGTCAGACCATACTCTTGAAGAAGTCGGGCGTGATTTTAATGTCACCAGAGAAAGAATAAGGCAAATCGAGGCAAAA
This sequence comes from Thermodesulfobacteriota bacterium, assembly GCA_042573485.1. GTDB lineage: Bacteria > Desulfobacterota > DSM-4660 > Desulfatiglandales > HGW-15 > JAAZBV01. The sequence continues at coordinate 27,054 of JBHPCX010000018.1, forward strand.
GCTCTTAGAAAACTAAGGCATCCCAGCAGGAGCAGGAAACTGAAAAGTTTTATTGAAAGATAGTTGATAAAAAAGAGAAATTTTCTTGACAAAATCAGTTTGCGGCTGCATTTTATACACCCTGTAACTATTAGTTTTAGGGCCCATAGCTCAGCTGGAAGAGCCACCGGCTCATAACCGGTAGGTCCCTGGTTCGAACCCAGGTGGGCCCATCAAGGAAAAATGCTGACAATGAATATAATTAAATATTACTCTCAATAAAGAGATACTTTACCGAAAGGGCGCATCTTTCCAGGATGCGCCCTTTCAATTTTTTAAATGATATAGGTTAGAGAATACTTTAAGCTTGGAAAAGGAAGAACCCGGAGAAAACATGAATGTTTCCAGATATTGAAACCATCTTAAAAGTGCTTGATGAAGAATTTCCTCTTACACTGGCAGAAGAATGGGATAATTCCGGGCTCCAGGTTGCTGCTGATAAGCAAATTATAAAAAAGATACTGGTTGCCCTGGATCCTTCTCCGAACGCGGTAAGTAAAGCCGCATCAATAGATGCCCGGCTTTTAATAACACACCACCCTCTGATCTTTAAAGCGATCTCATGTATTGATTCGAAAGTCTATCCGGGAAATGTAATAAAAGAAGCCATCAAGAATGATGTATCAATTATAGCGTTTCATACAAACCTGGATTCTGCCAGAGGCGGTTTTAATGATATTCTTGCCGAAACATTAGATCTTGATAACATTGATGTGCTTGGCGCGAAAGAAAATGTCAGCGGTGACAGTTTCGGTCCGGGAAGGATCGGGGACCTTCCCGGCGCAGTTGAATTCTCATCTTATGTAAAAAGAGTTAAGGAACTTTTTAAGGCAAAATATCTTAAAGTCTCAGGTCCTGATGATGCATTAATAAAGCGGGTAGCCATTGTCGGCGGGTCCGGCGGCGATATGATCCCGGAAGCGGCAAAAGAAGGAGCTGATCTTTTGATTACAGGTGACATTGGACATCATGACGCGCTAAATGCCGAGTCCTGTGGTATTAATATTATTGACGCAGGTCATTTTAATACAGAAAGAACAGCTCTTGGTGTTTTTATAAAAAAAATGGAGGAAATTTTTAATAACAATAATATGGATGTAACCATGGAAATCTACAATGAGGAAATTAATCCGATAAGGGACATATGATCTTAAAATATTAATAAAGGAGAATAGGAATTGAAAGATAACATCAAGAAACTCATCCTTCTGCAGGAATGTGATAATAAAATAAAAATAAATGATATGAAAAGAAATGATGTCCCAATCAGGATAAAAAAGCTTGAAGAGACTTTTAATGAAGCAGCGGAAATTTATAGAACCAAGTTCGATAAACTGGATGCCCTTAAGAAGGAAAGACGCACCCTGGAGCAGGGTGTTCAGGATATTGAAAGTAAAGCGGAAAAAAGCCAGATAAAGCTGAACAGTATTAAATCAAATAAGGAATACACTGCTGTCCTTAAAGAGATAGAAGACCTGGAGAAGGAGAAAAATAAAAAAGAGGACCAGATTCTTCAGATCATGGAAGATATGGAAGAAATGAACAGGGAATGTGAAACTATCAAAGAGGAGCAGGAAGAACATAAAAAGGAATATGAAGAGGAAAGAAAAGCTGTAGAAGAGCAATTGATTGCCTTGAACAGGGAAACGGACGATCTGGAGAAACAGAGATTGGAATATCTAAACGATGTTGATGAGGATTTATTTAATAAATATGATTTTATGAGAACGCGACGTGGAGGCATCGCCATTGGCGCGGTAGTTAGTGGTATTTGTCAGTCCTGTCATCTGGAAATTCCCCCGCAGAAGTTCAATGAGTTGATAAAATGTGATACAATGATGTCTTGCCCACATTGCAACAGGTTTATATACTGGGGTGAGGATGATTGTTTTATTAATATGCATAATGATATAGAGCAGGCCGGGTGACCGCTGCTTCGCTTAATAGCGGGGGGGAGGAAAGTCCGGGCTCCACAGGACAGGATGCTGGATAACGTCCAGTCCCGGTGACGGGAAGGAAAGTGCAACAGAAAGGAAACCGCCCCCGGAATAATCCGGGAGTAAGGGTGAAAGGGTGAGGTAAGAGCTCACCAGTCCCGCCGGTGACGGCGGGAGCTATGCAAACCCCATCCGGAGCAAGACCAAATAAGGGGAGATTGAGGGTGGTCCGCCCAAATCCCCGGGTAGGTCGCTTGATCTTGATGGCAACATCAAGGCTAGATGAATGGTCATCGTTCCTTAAGGTTTTCCAACCTTTTGGAAAACAGAACCCGGCTTATGGCCTGCTCTATTTTTTTAATCCACCAGAAGAGGACGAGGTTTTAATTCCCCGCTGGGCAATTTATTTCAAAAATTGTAAAGGGCATGGAAACCTATTAAAGCATTTTTCTTAACAAGCCTCCTAATTGGTCGTCAATAATCCAAAAACAAAAAATAGCAGCAATAGGGGATATGTCCAGTCCACCAAGGTTTGGTATAATTTTTCTAAAGGGAATCAGCAAAGGTTCGCTTATTCCGTAAATGGTCTGGACAACAGGGTTATAAGGATCCGGACTTACCCATGAAAGTAAAGCCCCGACTATTATTATTATTGTGAAAAAACCAGGAAAGAGACCTATTATTAATATTAATCCTTCTATAACGCTGCGCAGAAAATTAAATGAAGAGGCAAATGCCCCATATGTGACAATGGTGTTTAATAAAAAGGATGAAAGGCTGTATAGTACTAAAAGCAATACAAATGAAAAGAGGGAAAAAGACTTATGCGGGATATTCAGTTTTGAAGAGATGGAACCCAAGGGGAGAAAAGCCCTTTGTAACACACTGATGACAGGAGTATGTGCTCTGTCTCCAGTAAGTATTGAAATAAACCATACTACCATATAAAACTGGAACAGCAGTTGGAAGAGACTTAATAAACTGGTACAAATTCCAGATAATAATGTGAAGCGCCCCGTGGTTATATATATTAGTCCCCTAATAATAACCAAAACAAGAACACTTAAGAAAACAGATTTAAGGTCATTGCGAACTATTGATTTGGCGGGTTTTAGAACGTAATCTGTAATTCTGTAGAGCAGGCTGTATATCTGGTTAAAATTTACTTCAACAGGTCTGATAAGGAGCCTTATAAGAAGAAGGACTATGAGAAAGTCAATTATTGCCTTAAGTAAAACCATGTAAATTCCCCTTGATTATTATACTGATAATTTATACTACAGAAGTAAATAATTCAACTTCTATATGTTTACTTATTTATTGCTGAAATGAAAAAGAAAGAAACTGAAAGCAAATATACAGAGATAGACACCAGGATTATTCCCAAATCTTCAAGAAATGAAATTGCCGGCAGGGAAGGGTCGGTGTACAGGATAAAAGTGACATCGCCTCCGGTTGATGGAAAGGCAAACAAGGCGTTGATAACCCTGCTTTCAAAACTATTAAAAACACCAAAAAAAAATATCAAAATTATTTCAGGGGAGAAATCAAGGCTCAAACGTATAAGGATCAATGATATTTCAGATGATGAATTTTTAAAACTTATGGGTTAGATTAAGTATTAAACTGCATATCATATAGCTGTTTGAACCTTCCCTCTTTGACCATCAGTTCCTTTTGAGTTCCAGATTCAACGATCTTTCCCTTTTCGAGCACAAAAATCCTGTCAGCATTCCTGATTGTACTCAATCTGTGGGCAACTGCAAAAATTGTACATTTACCTTTCAGTGCCGCTATGGATTTTTGAATAAGCTCTTCGCTTTCCGCGTCAAGTGCAGACGCCACTTCGTCCAGGATTAGAATGGAAGGATTTGTAAGAATGGCCCTTGCTATGGAAATTCGCTGTTTTTGTCCTCCAGAAAGGAGCATACCCCTGTCCCCTACAACAGTCTCGTACTGGTTAGGCTGTTCCATAATAAAATCATGGGCATGGGAGGCAGTGGCAGCCTTTATTACCGCCTGCATATCAAAATCAGATGATGCACAGGTAATATTGTTCAGTATGGTATCATGAAAGAGAAGTACTTCCTGGGTGACTAAGCCTATCTGTTTCCGGAGGGAATCTATAGTAACATTCCGGATGTCGTATCCATCAATAAGAATCTGGCCCCCGGTTACATCATAAAAACGGGGTATAAGGTCAAGCAGAGTGCTTTTACCCGCTCCGGTTGAACCGACAAAGGCTACCATTTCACCTGAATTAACGCTCAGTGTTATATCCTGCAGAATGGGGATCTCTTCTTTAAAGTAAAAACAGATATTTTTAAACTCTATTGATCCTTTATGCCTTGGCATGAAAGCAGCAGCCTCTTTTTCTTCAATCTCTGATTTAGTATTCATGATACTGAATACTCTTTCGGTAGCCCCCTGAAGGGTTCTCAAGTCATTGTTAATCCTCCCAAGACTTTTTATCGGGGAGTAGACTCTTGTGAAAGCATAAAACATAGCTACCAGTCCACCAGGTGTGTGTTTGAAAAATATTATTCCGAAAATAAGAATGGCAGGAAGGATTATAGACGCAGTGCTATCCATCATCGGTCCCATACCCCTTAGCCACCGATTCCAGTGCATGGTTTTTTTATATAAAAAATTAGCTGCTTTTTGAAAATATTGTGAGTGATTTTCAGATGTGCAGAATCCCTGTATAATCTTAAGACAAAAAAGTGTTTCCTGATAGACGGATGTTACATCAGCAGTAGCATCCTGCATTCTTATGGAGTGTTTTTTTACTTTATTTCCAAAAAGGCGTATAAGCCCCCATATAACAGGTACTGTCACAAAGACGATGAAAGTAAGTATATAATCCTTATTAAATAAAAAAATTGAAAAGAAGAGTATAAGAAGGGGATTAAGAACAAGACCGATACATATGTTAGATATGGAACTCTGCATTACTGTAAGATCAACTGTCGATCTTGATATAAGAGATCCCGCCTTATTTTTATGGTAAAATTTCTGATCCAGAGACATAAATTTTTCATGGAGATCTATCCTTAGAGATTTTATGGCCCTGTTTGAAAAGGCAGCCGCGGCCATTTCGCAGATATAGGTTGTTATGGATTTTAAAAATACTGAGAGAGCAAAAATAATCGCCAGGGTAATCATAATGGTATTTGGTGACGGGTCCTCAATAATATTATATTTAGTAAGTGTATCTATAATAAGAGAACCGGGTTCACCAAAAAGCTCCTTTGCTTCTTCCATTGGCTTCGATTCTGATGGCTCAACACTTTTTTCCATTACGCCGCTATCAGTATCGGTTTTTAAGGCAACCTCCGTTGATTCCATTACTGGTAATTCATTACCAATTTTCATCATCCCGTCATCAATAAAAGACTCAGTTATTATAACCGGAATAACTGCTAACAGGGCCGTGAAAATAGCCGGTATTATAGTGCCGACCATCAACAGGCGGTGTTTTTTAACATATTTGCCAATATCTTTTCCCAGAACTCGATCTATCATCTGATTTCCTGTTTGCCCTGATAATATTAATAAGGAGGTATTCTATGAGTATTATTAGAAAATTGTCAATTGAAATGGTCTATAAAGTCAAGGACGGCTATTTTTCAAGATTCATCAGTAAATTAGTACCAATTAGAATAAATAAAATATTCGCTGTCCATGCAGACAGAAAAGGAGGCAGTATACCGGCCAGTCCTAGTGACCTGGAGAACCCCATTATGACGTACAGCAGAAAACATGTCGCGATGCCGGCAGTAATGGAAAGCGGTATGCCGCCCGATCTTCTCCAAAGTGCTATAGGTATTGCCAGTAATGCAAGAACAGTGTTGATTAGTGGAAAGGCGAGTTTAGAATTAAGATCGACAAGATATATTGTATTATCATATCCTTCAGCTTTAACCTTTTCAGCGAGTATTTTGAGCTGTTGATAGCTCATGTCTTCAGGATCCTTCATCCTTCTAATGAAGGTTTCGGGTGTCTCCGGAAGTTTAAGTAATATCTCATTGAATTTTTCGGTTTTGTATGTATCATCCTCATTTCTTGTCAGGATTACTCCATTTTTGGCTTTCCAGAGGCCATCCTGCCACACGCAGGTCTCGCTGTCTATTCTTTTTGTCGAGCGGAACTGATCATCCAGAAAATAGAAAACAGGATTCTGCATGGTTTTTGTCTTAACGTCATAATATTTTATCCAGTAGAAATTATTTTTATTTATTGATTTGTACCAAATCTCAGTGTTCCCATAAAAACCGACTGGTGACTGGTTTTCAACGTCAATCTCCCATATCTCATTACTTCTGGAACTTGTATAGGGGACTATTACATCAGATAAAATAAAGGATATAATGGAAAGTATAAAAGATATTATTATCAATGGCTGAAAAACCTGCAGTATATTCAAACCGCAGGTTTTCATTGCTGTTATCTCATAATTTTTCTTCATCTGACACAATAGTGCAATAGCTGATATCATAATCGCGACAGGTATCATCTGTACTGCTATAAACGGGATTTTAAACAGGAAAAAGGACAGGATTAAACTGAAATTGGCTTCAGACTTTACAAAGTTATCTATTCTCTGGATAAAGTCTATCACAAGAAACAATAAAATAAATATAGACTGGCAGAGGATAAATAATTTTAAAAATTCGCCGGAGATATATTTTGTTACTACCTTCATTTATTTGATTCCGAAGCCGATTATGGATTTTCTGAATGAAGGGATTACATCCCTGAGGGCGCTGCCCAGCGATTTAATTTTGCTCAGACCCGTTCTGTATCTGGCAGATTTGAGAAACCTGACACTAATATCTCTAAAACCTCCCGCGTTTAATAAAGTTTCCAGTTCATTTTTTGTGAATTCGCGATTATGACGGTCAAAAAAACTGTGATTTTTATATATTTTCGGTTCCTTGTACAGGTAATCCCTTTCATAATCCCATGTAATGTGCTTTCCTCTTAACAATCTCAGTCTATTTCTGAGATCAGCAGCATTTGGAACATCAAGTTCAGCAAGACCGCCCGATTTTAGTATTCTATAAATTTCTTTTATAGCATGAAGGTGTGAATGCGTAAAATGTTCCAGGACCTGGCAGCAGGTAACAGCGTCAAAAAAATTGTCTTCAAAGGGAAAAGGATCTATTTCAATAAAACATTTTTTAAAGACGATTGGTCTTTTTAAGTATACTTCAGGATTTTTATTCTTAAATGCATCAGTCCAGTCAAGAGCATAGCATTCATGACCAAGTTCATGAAGTATGGCCAGCAGTAAACCGTTTCCTGCCCCTATATCGAGCACCTTTTTTCTGCCATGGAGAGCATTGGCAATGATACTGTATCGGTCAATTGATCCATAAAAGGCAACCTCATAGTCATCTCTTGAAGTGTCAAGGAGTCTGCCTGAATTTCCCATTTGCAGAATTTTTTTATAAAGAGACCTTCTTGTCTTTTTTGACATTAAATTGTTACCCTGAAAATTGTTATTAACATGAAAGCATACTCAGTAACTTCAAATTTGTCGATGTTTTTTTAATGATCATTGACATGGTTCTACATTGTTCATATACTCCAGAACCTGATAATATCCTATCGAATCACAGGCTTACTTTGCTTCACAAGTAATATAATTGAATACTTTAAAAAAGATGAATGTGAATCTCCAGGAAGTAATCGAAGACAACGAAAAAGAAGAAATCAGAAATTACTTCGAAAATAAAAAGAACGGGATATTTGTCGATGTCGGAGGAAATGAGCCTCGTTCCAAATATTCCCAGTCATGGCATCTGGAATCCATATTGAACTGGACAGGCCTTATTGTCGAGCCCAATCCCTCTCTCGCCAATAAAGCAATGGAAGAGAGACCCGGATCAATTGTGTGTGAGTGCGCAAGTACATCGCCTGAAAAGACTGGTGAAACAGAGTTTTACATTCCATTACTGGATGGAGCTGAAAAAACCGGCCATGCTTCGCTGGAGATCAACGTCGATGAACATAACTATAAAGAGCACAAAGTAATAAAAGTCAAAACCACCACATTGTCTGCGCTGCTGGAAAAACACAATATTGAAAAAATCGATTTTTTATCAATAGATGTAGAAGGAATGGAAATGGATGTTCTGCTTGGACTGGACTTCAATAAGTATAAACCTTCATTGATCCTGATGGAGGATAAGCATCTTTACTTAAATAAGCATCGCTTTCTGAAGAAGATGGGCTATATCCTTATGAAAAGAGCTAATGAGAACTGCTGGTATGTTCCCCGGGGGGCTAAAACATTCACCCAACCTATGAAGACCAGAATGAAGCTAATGAAAAGGCTGTATTTGAGCATATGGCTTAGAAAATTAAAATACGCCATGAGACATAAAAGCCTGAAACCATTTAAGACTTTATAGATACAACGATCAGCTTTCACAAAACCTTTGATCATCTCCAAATTAGTTGACCGATGGCCAGGATTCGATGGTCCAAGTGAAAAATTTAATGCTTAGTTTTTTCTCAAATTGTCCTCTGTAGCATGTTACTGCTGAGGATGGACCAATTGGGCGAAGAAACAAATATTCAAAATAGCATAAGAGAACAACTGTGAAAAATAAATTCAGCAATAAAACTGGGAAAAATAATATGGCAAAATGGCTTATATTAGCCCACTGTTTTAACATGGACGGTAGGGCAGCCAGCCATACAATTACGGACAGGATGCCCTATTTGATGAAGAATGGCGTACTTCCGGTGGTTTTGAGTGCTCCAACCGGTGTAAAAGATAGACGGTTCCCCCATTTCCGGATACTTTCCCCTGCTCCTTCTGGAATACTTTTTGAAATGAGACAGATCATAAAACGCATTTTTCCAAAACCTGCTGTTGAAAAGAGTCACAAGGCTTTATGGACCATTCTGTGCCTCCCTTTTTATGTGATCGAAAAAATATTTATTCATCTTGACAGCCAGTGGTCCTGGTTTTTAAGCGCTACGATTAGAGGTTTTTTTATTGTAAAAAAATACAGACCCAAATTAATCTATTCCGCTGCAGGTCCACCAAGCACACATATCGCAGGATATTTTCTTCACAGACTTCTGAATGTGCCATGGCTGGCAGAACTATATGATCCTTTGATATTTGATACCGATTCCACAGAATCCCAGCGGTTTCAATTTAAAAGGTATGTTGAGAGAACAATCTTCAAACACGCGGATGCTGTTATCTATTTTACCAATAAAGCCCTTGAAAGTGCCGAGAGGAGAAACGGTTATAGAAATAACCTGAATATGATAAGGCCGGGAGCTCCTCCGGAGGATTTCTCGGAGATAGAATATAAAAAACTGGAGAAAATCCATTTCGGTCACTTTGGAGTTCTCGGTGACGGCAGAGACCTGTCAGCGGTTATAAAGGTCTTACATGAACTTATCAGTGAAAGCCCTTCATGGAAAAATAAAATTACCATGGATATATATGGCGCTGCCCTTGATTCGGTTTCCCGAAAGGCTTTGAATGAATATCCGCTTGGTTCGGTACTCAGGGAGCATGGGCGCCTTGAATATGATCCTGTAACAGGTAAATCGGGAAGGCGCCAGGTCCTTGAAGCAATGCGGAAATGTGATGTTTTGTTAGTTATACACGGCACTGACATAGTGTGTGAAGAATATGTCCCTTCAAAGGTTTATGAATACTTCCTTACCTCCAGGCCTATTTTTGGTATGGGTCTTCCTGGTTCCGAGCTGGATGATCTCTTAACTCAAAATGGCAATGTTTTTTCAGATATCAATGACTTTCAAAAGGTCAAGGGGTGTATTGCTGACTTTATAAAAAGATGGGAAGAAGTTGGCTTAACCGACAACACTTCAAATATACCAATTACAGTTGAAGCATATGTTGCAAAATTGATGAGAATTGCTGATAGCATTACTTCAATAAAATAGTCTTTACACAGGCACTATCAAAATTGGAATCAAGCATGAGTACTGAAGCCAGTATAATAATACTTAGTTATAATAATTTCGATACAACAACGGGACCGTGCCTTGAGAGCCTTCTTCGAGACACTGAAAACAGTTCTTACGAAATAATTGTTGTTGACAATGCCTCACAGGATAAAACTTCTGAAATGCTCAAAAGGTTTTCATCCGAACGGACTACTTAAAACCTGTATTCAATGACATAAACAGGGGATTTGCGGGCGGCAACAATGATGGAGGAAAGGAGGCTGAAGGTGATATTGTGATCCTTCTAAACAATGACACAATTGTGCCACAGGGCGCTGTCAACAAGTTAATTAATCATATGAGGAGGAATCCAGGCTGGGGCATGCTTGGCCCAGTAACCAACGCGGCAGGGAATGAACAAAAAATATATGTAGAAAAGGATGACGCTGAAAGGGCGATAATCGAGGGTGAAAAATTTTGTTCACATTCCATGAATGATTGTTTCCCATCGGAAAGACTTGATTTTTTTTGTGTAGCTGTTCGAAAGGATCTTTATAACAGTCTGGGCGGACTGGATGAACAGTTTGGTCTTGGTTACTATGAAGACCTGGATTTTTCAGTCAGAGCAAACCGGGCAGGAGTAAAAATGCTGTTTGCTGAAGATTGCTTTATATTTCATGGTGCGGGAAAAACTTTCTCTAATGAAGGGAAAAAGAGTGTAAAAAAACTGATGCATGAAAATAAAAGAAAACTGAAAAAGAAATACTCCGGGAAGGGTGCACTTTTTCGTCTGCGTGATAGAAATATGAGAATAATGAAGGAATACATGAAAATGAAAAAACAGCTGACGCCTGAGCGTAAACTTGACATGGATTATAAATTCAATAACCGCTTCCTTCATGCAAAAGGGATGTATCCCCATAGCCCGTTAAAAAAGCTGTTATATGCCTTTCAATTGAAGAAACTTAATTCCGAATACAGTAGAATATAATTCAGGCAATGCTTGAAGGTTCAATATGGTTTTTACTGTGCTTTTGATGAAAACAATGCCATATCATTGTTTACCATATCTTCGATGAGTTCGTCAAAATTGACTGTGTGATCCCAGCCCAGTTCTTTTTTGGCCTTTGTGCAATCCCCTATGAGAAGATCAACTTCAGCAGGGCGATAAAATTCCGGATTGGTCTGCACATAGTCTTTATAATCAAGTCCAACAAGAGAGAAGGCCTTTTCACAGAATTCCTGTACAGAATGGGTCTCTTCGGTACAAATTACATAGTCATCGGGTTTGTCCTGCTGGAGCATTAGCCACATTGCCTTCACATAATCCCTGGCATGACCCCAGTCTCTTTTTGCCTCCAGGTTTCCAAGTTCCAGCTTGTCCGCTATTCCATGTTTTATCATGGCTACATGTGATGATATTTTTCGAGTAACAAACTCAAATCCCCTTCTTGGTGATTCATGATTATACATGATTCCACTGCAGGCGAAAGTATTGTAGGCTTCCCTGTAGTTCTGTGTAAGATGAAAACCTGCAACTTTTGATATTCCATATGCGGAGCGGGGGTGAAAGGGTGTTTTTTCATTTTGAGGGACTTCCCTGACTTTGCCGAACATCTCACTTGAAGCGGCAAAATAAAAACGCGCTCCAGGTACAACATCTTTTAGTGCGGAAAGTATGAAGTGTGTTCCGCTTATATTTGACTGCAGCGTGGAAAACTCATCTTCAAAACTGTATGAGACATAGCTCTGGGCTGCCAGGTGATATACCTCGTCCGGTCTGATCTGGGACATCGCCTTGTATATGGAAGGATAACTCTCAAGTGATCCGGCGGTTATTTTTATTCTGTCAAGGATATGCAGTATGCGGCCGAGGCGGTTTTTTGTGTCTTCCAGCGCGACACGTCTGACAAATCCGTGAACTTCATAACCCTTTTCCATAAGAAGCTCCGCAAGGTAAGATCCATCCTGACCGGTAATTCCTGTGATCAACGCTTTTTTCATTTTTGTCTCACGTAAATAATTAATTTTTATTATGTCCTTAGTAAATCTGTCTGGGGAACTTCTCTTACTTTACCTAACATTTCACTGGAGGCCGCAAAATAAAACGTGCGTCAGGGACAAAATCTTTCAGCGCGGAGAGTGTAAAATGTGTGCAGCTCTTATGCATACCGGGAACAAGCATACATTTTCTTTTCCATGTTATCCTGTCCATTTGAACGGCTTCCTGTTTTTCTGTTTTATCCTAAAAAACTTTTTAATTGATGATGAAAACATGAATATCTTCTCTGTTTTTTGATCTTGACCTCACTTATATATTATTTTTATACTCTGAAATGCAAGTGTTTGTAATCGGTAGAATGAAAATCCATTTTGCCTTTCATTATATTACCCTCTTTGTCAATTGCTGTATATTAAAAATTTATGAGAAAGTAAGAGTTTAATGAGTAACCATTATTTAAGGGAAATAAATAACAGAAAAGATAAGGAAAAATGGCTTATAATAGCCCACTGCTTTAATATGGACGGCAGGGCAGCCAGCCATACTATTACGGACAGGATGCCTTACTTTCTTGATGAAGGTGTCGTTCCCATCGTCTTAAGCGCTCCTACTGGCGATAGGGATAATCGATTCCCGCATTTCCAGATATTTTCTGCGGCCCCTTCAGGCGTTCTTTTTGAATTCAGGCATATCATAAAGAAAAGATTCCCTAACCCTTTTTTAGAAAAATCTATCAAAGCGATCCTGGTACTAATATGTCTTCCTTTCTATGTCCTGGAAAAAATATTTTTCCATCTTGATAGCCAATGGTCATGGCTTATCAGCGCTTCGATAAGGGGTTTCTTTTTAATTAAAAAATACAGGCCGAAAATAATTTATTCTACAGCCGGGCCGCCAAGTACGCACGCGGCAGCTTTTATACTTAATAAAATATTTAAAATTCCCTGGCTGGCTGAGCTCCATGATCCGCTTATTTATGATAGCGATTCCGGAAAGTCCCAGAGGTACAGATTTAACAGATGGATAGAACGGAGTGTGTTTAAAAATGCGGATGCTGTTATATATTTTACGGACAAGGCCCTTTACAGGGCGAAGAGGCGGAATCCGAAAAGGGATAATCTGCATGTTATCAGGCCTGGCGCTCCTCCATTGGATATCCCTGAAGTCAGGTATAAAAAGCTGGATAAAATTCATTTCGGCCATTTTGGATCATTGGGAGATGGAAGGGATTTATCCCTTTTTATCCGTGCCCTTTATGAGATCATTATGGAACGCCCTCAATGGCGAGACATGATATCCCTCGATATCTATGGTGCCCCACTGGATTCCGTTTCAATGAAAGCCCTCTCCCAGTATCCCATAAATGGAATCCTTTGTGAGTACGGTCGCCTTGAATATGATCCTTCAACAGATAAATCCGGCCGCAGGCGGGTTCTGGAGGCTATGCGAAAATGTGATGTGCTCTTTATTATCCATGGCACGGACCCCATATGTGAAGAATATATTCCATCTAAGATATATGAATATTTTTTTACATACAGACCCATACTGGGGCTTGCTAAACCTGAGTCGGAATTGAGAGATCTTTTGGAATATAATGGGCATATTTTTGTAGATAGTGGAGACCTGAATGAGATAAAGTCAGTTGTTAAGGATCTTATCACAAGATGGGAGACAAAAGGTCTACCGGATCAAAAAACAAAGTCATCTTTTACTACTAAAGACGCGGTATCGTCCTTTTTGCAGATAACAAGCCGCATTTTGTGATTCTATCTGTTATATGAGGCTTTATTTTCTTTTTGTTATGATGCGAGGAGAAGTCGCACAAATCCATTGATTCATGGCAAAGTCCTTCTGGAGAATATTACCATAGTATGCAGGGTTAGCTTTTGTCGTTGGACAATTTGATATGATTTAATGCTAAACATTTAGCATGGGATGTTTTTTATGTCAAAGGGCGACTCCATCCCTACCGTTGTCAATGCGTTTTAATAATCTGATTTCATTAAAATCTATGGGTGCCTCTATAGTCTCACCTGCCGATGAAAGCCTGAAAAACCTTTAAGATCCCAAGTCCTTTCCTTTCTTTTTAATAAGCCTGTGATCAAGGTGATGTTGGAGGGCGGGAAACAAGAGGTTTCTAATTTTTACGCTGCTTGAACTATCGGCGGAAATATATTTCTTTAGGAGAGGGCTCCCATATAGATTGTTTTTCCAGAAGTTTCACATAGCGATAGAAAGTGCCCTCAAAGTTGCCAAGTGCTATAACAAAACCAGCCCAACCGTCTAGGAAACCTCTCTTTAGTAAGTATGTATGAAGAAAGGCGGCTAGACCATGGGCAAATGCTTTAGCCATGCTGCCTCTCACTCCTCGTCGATCAAGCTTATGGGAACCAAGAGATGAGTATCTGTTAACTTTAAACTGAAATTGTTCCAGGTTCTTGAAGGGGAACTGCCATATGGGATTTTTTAGGTAACCAGCTGTTCCCTTTATATCATAGCCTTCATGGACTTCATCCTCTTCCCAGTATAAAACAGCTCCTCGACGAAACAGCTGGGGTTGCCTATAGTCAGGATACCAGCCGGAGTAATTAATCCAACGACCTAGGAACCAATTTCGTCTTGGAATAAAGTAGGCATCCAGGGAATCCGGTTCATGAATAATTTTTATGATCTCGGAAGCTACATCATCGGTGCACCGCTCGTCCGCATCCAAGCTGAAGATCCAATCATGAATACAGGCACTAATGGCAGCGTTGCGTAGTTTTCCGAATCCTTTAAAGGGTACATTTACTATGCGGGCGCCAAGTCCTTTAGCAAGTGATACAGTGGAATCGGTGCTGTCCGAATCAACCAATACAACGTCATCGGCCCATAATACACTCTTAATAGCCGATTCGATTTTGGCTTCTTCATTATGTGTCAGTATATATACGGATAGCCTATTCAATGGCATCACCTCTGTAAAGTTAGGATTATTCATTTATTGAACGAGATATAGGAAAAAAAAGAGTGTCAATAGTAAATGATGGATTATTTGGAGTAGTAAATTCTAAATAATCAAATCTTAAGGTCAACCTTCAGATTCAAAAGACCTAAGTCACTTTCTCAAGAGCACAGTCTTCAATATCTACTTCCAGCGACCTGTTCAACAGCTCTATTGATACTACCACTTTGTTCCCTTGACCCTTGTGTCTTAAATAGAACCCAGTCAAACCCTTCAAAGGACCTTCCATGACCCTGATCCTGTCTCCTGCTTTCATGTAACCTCTGTTTTGTACTGTCCGGTCTGTTCCATTGAGTATCATCAGAGACTGGATTTCTTCTTCATTAGCCGGGACAGGTTTTCCCTTGAATCCCACAAGCTGGACGACTCCCGCTGTTTTAAGAATGTTAAGGTGTTCTTCAGGGTCAAGACCTGTGCGCACAAATACGTAGCCGGGTATAAGGGGAACAAGAATTTTTTTTCTCCTGTCCTTTCTTCTGCTCATTACCTGAATTTTAGGAAGAAAAACCTCAATGGATTTTCCAAAGATGCCGTCATGAACCTTCTGCTCAAACCGGCTTCTGGTATGAACTGCATACCAGCTGTTTCTTTTTTGATTCATAAAATAAAGGCCCTTTCAATCTCTTTTACACAGGTGTCATTTTATGGAATAATCAATAGTGGGCTATGCATTATTTGTCAAGAGTAAATTGGAATGCTTGAATCAAGCTTCTTTGACAAAAGAAAGTACTAATGCTAATGGGTTTCCTAATGCATCTGCAGTAAAGGAGCCTCTTCCCTGTTTTTTTTGAAAAGCTCTGATTTAACTGAAACCGAATAAACATTTCTCTTATGTCTAAAAAAAATTCATCATGACACAGAAATTAGATAACCCGATACAACCTAAAATTAATCTGGAATTTTATTCAGGAGAAGACCTGTACAGTGACGGTGATGTTGAAGATGAAATCCTGGAAATAGTGAGTTCCGGAGCTGATATTTCTCAAGTTTTAGCAAGTGATAAAAGGTGGCCTGTTCTCTACCATCTTTCACCCATAAGAAGGAATATCCTGGAATGGTACAATCCTGATAAAGAAAGCAGATTATTAGAAATAGGAGCGGGATGCGGCGCTTTAACCGGTCTTTTTTGCGAAAAAGTCAAAGAAGTTGTCGCGGTCGAATTGTCAAAGAGAAGAGCCGAGATTATTGCTGCGAGGAACAGGGATAACTCTAACCTGGAAATAATCGTCGGTAATTTGAATGAAATCTCTTTTAATGAAAAATTTGATTATATCACACTCATAGGAGTCCTGGAATACTCAGGTAAGTATACAGAGACAGACAATCCCTATCGTGATTTTTTGATACGGGTTAAAGAATTACTTAAACCTGAAGGAACCTTAATTATAGCAATAGAAAATAAATTCGGTCTTAAATATTGGGCCGGTGCTAAGGAAGACCACAATGGCAGGTATTTCGAGAGTATAGAAAATTTTTTAAATGATATCAGTGTAAGGACCTTTGGAAAATCCGAATTAGAGGAACTTTTAAGTCAGTCAGGCTTTAAAGACACTGCGTTTTATTATCCAATGCCTGATTACAAACTTCCGAATCAGGTGTTCTCCGATGATTATCTCCCTGACATAGGGCAAATATTAGATATCACCCCAAACTATGATGGTGAAAGGATTGTTCTTTTTAATGAGTCTGCGGTCTATGATAATATTATTTTGAATAAACAATTTGATTTTTTTGCTAATTCATTTCTTGTGTTCTGTAACAATACTGGTAAGAGGCCGCAAACTGTATATAGTAAATTCAACAGAGAGAGACTCCCTGCATTCCAGATTGAAACAAGTATTTTCATGGAAGAGGGAGAGTTAAGAACTGTAAAGAAACCTCTCACCATAGAAGCATGTGAACACATAGCCTGCCTCTACAATAATCATGAAATCCTCAAAAATAACTATAATAAAATAAAGGTAATTAACGCACAATATATGGACGACAATATTATCTTTGATTTTATTGATGGAAAGAGCCTGGATAGGATTTTAGTTGATGCTGTAATTAACAGAAATATTAACGAGTTTTACAAGTTGCTGGATAGGTTTGTGGATTGTGTTAAAAATACTGCCATCATACAGGAGAATAAGTCCGGAAGAAATGAGTGTTCTCCCAGGATCTTCGATGATTTTTCAAATATAGACACCGATAATTGTGTGGATCTCATCAATATGGATATTAATTTAGATAATCTATACCTGGATGAGAATAAAAACTTTGTATTAATCGATTATGAATGGATATTTAATGTCAGGGCACCAGTTAATGTGATGATTTTTAGGAGTATGGAATATTTTTGGGGTAAATATAATAGTTATTTAAAAGATTTTATTAACCTGGAGGATTTGATAAATCATTACAACATAAGTGATGTGGAGATCCAAATATACAGAAGCATGGAAAAAAATTACAGATTTATGTAATGGGTAAAAAATTGCCTTACAGCATCAATAAAAAGTACAGAAAATCCAGATTTTTTTTAATAGGCAACGATACAAATTAAAAGATATTTTAAAAAAACCTAAGTTGCTGTTTAGTAAATCAATTACACTCCCCTGAAAAACCTCATGATTCATTATCAATGGAAAATGCAAACAATGTCCATTGCTTGACAACTTTCCTATTCAGTGTTAATCAAAATCGGTTAACCACGTGTAAAAAGGCAAGTTTAACATATTTTATCTTATGAAAAGGGGTAAATTAAAATTACTCATCATCATATCGTAATAGAAGGTCCTCTGGGTGTTGGCAAAACCAGCCTGGCATTAAATGGTCAGGAACTGCTTGAACACACGGAGGATAATCCCTTTCTTGATAAATTTTATAAGAACCCCAAAAGATACGGGTTCCAGATACAGATGTTCTTTTTAATGAGGCGCTATCAGCATGCACAGGATTTGGACCAGATGGACCTGTTTAGAAAGGTTATTATTTCTGATTACCTTTTTGATAAGGACAGGGTATTCGCCCGATTAAACCTGGATGATAGTGAATTCTGGCTGTATGATCAGCTTTTTCAACTCCTGAAAAAAAGGATAAAACCGCCTGATCTTGTTATTTTTTTACAGGCAAAAACAGCGGTCCTTATTGATCGTATAAAAAAAAGAAATATTGATTATGAAAGATCAATAAGCACAAAATATCTTGATCAGGTTAACCAGGCGTTTAATAACTTTTTTTTCCATTACAATGAGTCGCCTTTACTGGTTGTTGATGCCTCTGACATTGATTTTGTTAATATAGATGAAGATTTCGATGACCTGGTTAATGAAATCATGAGATTAAAGTCAGGAGTACAGTATTACATACCGCTCAGTTCCAAAAATAAGGCGTAATCCATTGAATAATGAATAGACATGGAGATTATTAATAACATAGCTGAAATGCAGAAGCGGTCAGAAGGCATAAGGCTTTCAG
>JBHPCX010000190.1:0-3174 GCA_042573485.1 Thermodesulfobacteriota bacterium
TAAATAAAAAAATATATACCCTTAACTTTTTAAAATTTCAAAAGAATTTCTTAAACC
Source organism: Thermodesulfobacteriota bacterium (assembly GCA_042573485.1). GTDB lineage: Bacteria > Desulfobacterota > DSM-4660 > Desulfatiglandales > HGW-15 > JAAZBV01. Next base: position 58 of record JBHPCX010000190.1, read on the forward strand.
GGTTTCAGAATGTATAATTTTGTTCATAATTGATTGTTTTAATCTGCGTCCTGTATTATATCCGCTTTTTTTAACCGGCAGGTTCAATTAAGCCGAAATTACCGTCTTTTCTCTTATAAATAACATTTATTTTATTGGAACGTGAATTCCTGAAAACGAGAAAATCCTGCTGTAACATTGAAAACTGCATTGCCGCCTCTTCAGGATCCATTGGTTTGGCAACGAGTTTTTCAACTTCAATACTGGGTTCATCAGGCATACTATCCCCGTACTCATCTGAATCCTCCAGCCTACGGGAGCTTTCGGGCCTTCTTTTTATTTTCTTATCTCTAAATCTTTTTACCTGTTTTTCGATTTTGTCCATTACCTGGTCAATCGAGGAATACATATCTTCGGTTTCTTCTTCAGCTTTTATGACCGTACCGTTTACATTAAGGTTAACATCCGCGATTCGCCTGAATTTTTCAACGGCAAGAACGACATGGGCTTCAATGGGGTAATCAAAATATTTATCCATCTTGGATAATTTTTCTTCCGCATACTCTTTTAAACTTTCCGAGGATTCAACATGCCTGAAAGTTACCGTAATGTCCATAATATAAACCTCCTGTAGAGATAATCTATAACACAAATCACCAATTAAAAATCACATACGGTTTATGGTTTATCAAAACCTGAATAAAAAATCATTTTAAGATTAATATAAGCACTAATATGGCTGCCGTCTCTTCCTTGAGGGTAAAATTCTCATGGCTTCACGGTATTTTGCGACAGTCCTCCGCGCGACATCAATGTTATGCTTTTTAAGGAGATCAGCAACTTCCTGATCACTGTATGGTTTTTGTTTGTTTTCAGTTTTAATAATTTTTTTAATATACTCTTTTACGCTTTCAGAAGCAATGGAATCACCTTCCATGCTGTTTATTGCGCTGTTAAAGAAGTATTTTAATTCATAAACCCCCCGCGGAGTGTGTACATATTTATTTGTAGTAACCCTGCTTATGGTGGATTCATGCATTTGAATATGCTCTGCAATATCCCTTAGTACAAGGGGTTTAAGGTGGGTTACACCCTTATCAAAAAAACTCCGCTGAAACTGGACTATACTTTCTGTTACCTTATATATGGTTCTCTGACGCTGATGAATGCTCTTAATAAGCCATGCGGCGGACTTTATCTTATCAAGTATATACTCCTTTGTTTTTGCGTCTTTATCAAGTAAGGCTTTATTATTCAGAATTTCTTTATAATAATTATTTATTTTCAGTTTAGGAAGCCCGTCTTCATTAAGGACTATCTCATAATCATCCCCCACTTTATATATATATATGTCCGGACTGATGTACACTGTATCATCTTCATTATACAGCCTGCCGGGTTTTGGCTCCAGGTTTGTAATAATCGCAAGCGCGTCCAGTACGTTCTGGATGGATATGGATAGATCCCTGGCTATTCGGTCGTATCTCTTGTTTTCAAGATTATCCATATGATCAAGTATCATTTTTTCAACAACAGAGCCTTCAAGTCCCTGAAATTTGATCTGGAGGTGAAGACATTCCCGGGTATCCCGGGCAGCTACGCCAATCGGATCAAAAGCCTGTATTTCTTCCAGAGTATCGGCTATTAATTCAGGTGTGCTTCCTGTTGACTCAACCAGCTCCTCAATTGTTATTTTAAGATAACCGTCGTCATCGATATTTCCGATAATCTGCTCGCCTATCTGTCTCTGGGTATCATCAAGGTCGCTTAAACCAAGCTGCCATAAAAGATGTGAATGGAGGCTGCCCTTGACAGCGTTCATATTTTCAAAGGCGGGTGCGTCCTTCCCCTGATAGGGAGTATCCGCCCAGCCAGTATTATACTCGGACAAGTAGGCTTCCCAGTCCACTTCATTATTAACCTTGTCTTCTATGGTTACTTCCTGGGCCGGCATATCATCACCGCCGACGCTTAACTCCTCCACGGGATCCTTTAAAATGTCCCCCTCTGCGTCGTCCCCCGTCTGTTCATCCAGGAGTGGATTTTCCTCCATTTCCTGAGTGATAGTATCAAGAAGTTCTAAACGTGAAAGCTGAAGGAGTTTTATAGCCTGCTGCAGCTGTGGTGTCATTATTAGCTGCTGGGACAGGTTGAGGGATTGTTTCAGTTGAAGTGCCATATTCTCTTAATTACTTATCCGCTCCAATCTACATGTTAAAATCTTCACCAAGATAGACATTCCTGGCAATCTCACTGTTCAGGATATGTTCCGGTGTTCCGTATTCAACTATATTTCCTTCTTTGATGATATAGGCAGCATCACATACTTCCAGAGTGTCCCTTACATTGTGATCTGATATGATAATACCGATTCCTTTCTCTTTTAACTTTTTTACTATTAGCTTGATGTCATTAAGTATAAGAGGGTCAATTCCGGCAAAGGGTTCATCGAGGAGAATAAACCTTGGCCCTGTAACAAGTGCCCTGGTTATTTCAAGCCTCCTTCTCTCTCCCCCTGAAAGTGACGATGCCTTCTGCCCGGCCAGGTGGGTAATGTCCAGTTCCGCAAGAAAACCTTTGAGTTTATCTTTAATTTCAGCTGGAGGAAAGAGGCCTTCCATTACAACCAGGAGGTTTTCTTCTACTGTAAGTTTACGTAATACAGACGGCTCTTGTGGTAAATAACTGACTCCCCTGCGTGCTCTCAGATACATGGGTTCGCCTGTAATATCCTCTCCGTCAAGCATTATGTTGCCTTCATCAGGTCCGATGAGGCCTATCATCATATAAAAGGTTGTAGTTTTCCCCGCACCGTTGGGTCCAAGGAGCCCTACTATGCTCTTTTGTTCAATACTTATATTTACTTTATCGACAACTTTCTTCCCTTTATAAATCTTAGCAAGGTCTTTAGCTTCCAGTTTTCCAACAGGATTTGACAATTTAATTACCTTTTTCCTTCCCGCTTATGCTAAGTTCAGCCTGTTCGTTCTCGGAGCTCTCGACGGATATGGTCTTTTCCTTAAGGTCATATATGATTTTTTCCACTCCACCGGGAATTTCGACCAGTTGATCGGACATTATAAATTTTCCAACAGGATTTCCCGTTAAGATAATTTGCCTGGAATCCCTTTCATACAC
>JBHPCX010000191.1:0-3167 GCA_042573485.1 Thermodesulfobacteriota bacterium
TTATAAACGATTAGAGGAAAGAAACAACAGATCATGGGGAGCAAAGCTATCCTGCTCCCCAAATAATCAGCTGATTTGTTTAATAATTATTAGTGATGTGTAGATGCTGGGTGATGAGTTGCTACTGGAGCCGGATCATCATCGTTTGCTGCGACAGCGACTGTAACACCAACTGCAACTACTGCTGCGGCTATTCCAACTACTGCTGCAGTACTAAGTCCTCCGGCACCACTTGCTGCGGCACCACCTGCTGCAGATTCATCTTGGGCAAAAGAGACAGATGAAGTTACAGGTATCAGAATTAAAGCTAATGAGAGAATCCCAGCTATCACTTTCCACGAAAAACTTCTTTTTTTCATCTTAAAACCTCCTGGATAATGTTTAACCCCTCCCGATGAAGAGCTAATTAAATAAAAAATAACATATAGTGTCAAGTATTTTTTTACCTTTTTATTAATCAGAGGAAGTTTTATAACAAATAAAAGAAAAATACGCAAATTAAAAATAGTTGTTCAAATCTGAACAATATATTAATGATATGTGTTTATTGTCTAAATTTTGTGATTTTGAACACTCTCTGGTGCCCTGAATTATTATAATAATCTCTATTTATTCATTAAATTCATCTGCTGATTAATCTTTTACTGTATCGTTAAAAACATAGTAATATTAAAATGGCAGGATCTCTCCATATATAAGGTGTTCTGATCAAAAGGGCATACGGGACATGTATGGTTTTTATGCATGAAAATTAATTATTTGTTAGCATAATTTGAAATTTGCATGAAATGCTTTATGCAGGTAATAAAAAAAGAGGTCTAAGGTCTGAGGTCTGTGGTGGGTAACCTTTCATGTTATACCTTAAACAGTAAATCTTACACCTTATAACACGGCCTATGTCCATTTAATCACCAGGAATTGATGATGGCCGCCTTTTTTATATATTATTTTTTAGGGTAACGCATGCACGAAATGTCAATAGTCCATAATCTGATTTCAATTGTTAAAGAGGAAATGGTTAAAAACAATGCAGCCAGATTGAGGTCGGTCAGAGTGAATATAGGTGAAATGTCGGGAATAGTTCCTGAGGCCCTAAGGACGTGTTTTGATATAGTCACTGCTAAAGGTGATATGAAAGGTGCTCTGCTGAAAATTGATACACTGCCTCTGGTCGGCTATTGCAGAAAGTGTAAAAAAGATTTTAATGTTATTGACTATAAATTCTTATGTCCTGAATGCGATTCAACGGATATAGATATTATTTCAGGAAGAGAAATGAATGTTGTGGAAATAGAAGTGGAGTAGAAAAGCAGGGTTCAAGGGGGGTAAGGATTCCAGATTCCAGGTTCCAAGTTCCAAATTATATTAAAAACTTTATCTCACGCCCGCTCGTTCCACTCGCTCGAGTCACAGCCCCCTTCGCCAAGGCTTCGTCGCGCCAGGGAGGTCACAGAGTTCATTATCTTTTACGTTTGTCGGGAGATACCGACAAACGTAAACCATCATTCCAGTCTGCGACTGGAAAAAAGAATCAAATATGAGTATATTATGATAAGTTAAATATTTTACTTCTGAACATCATGCCTTATATTCCGTACTTAAAATTCTCGAAGGGATGAGCTCCTTTTAACGAATCGGCATCTCCCGATTCGTCAAAAATGTTTTTCTCTGCGTTCTGTGCCTGTCCCGCCATAGCTTCAAGCGACGGCGGATGTCTCTAGCTCTAGTGAACGAAGTGAACGGGTGTGAAATACTGCCTTTAATTTCGACGGTTTCAAGAAAGAAAAAAATATCCTGTACATCCTGTATATCCTGTCGGATAATACTCCATGCTTTATCGCTCTGTGAGATACATTTTTAGAAAGGACCAACGAAATGAAAATATCCGTTGTTAGAGACATACTCGAAGCAAATGACAGGATTGCCCAACAGAATAAAGAACTGTTCAAGAAAAACCATATGCTGGTTTTCAACCTCATGAGCAGTCCCGGAGAAAAGAGCATCGAAGCCCTTAAGGATGATATGAATATAGGCGTTATAGAAGGGGATATCCAGTCCACACATGATGCCGAAAGAATTGCCGCGAAGGGAGTCCCCGCCGTGCAGATCAATACGGACGGTGCCTGTCATCTGGATGGAAACATGATAAGGGACACCTTTGATGAGTTTAATTTCGCTGAACTCGATCTTTTAGTTGTAGAAAATGTAGGAAATCTTGTATGCCCGGCTGAATTTCAGGTTGGTGAAGATTTCAAAGTGATGATTTTGAGTGTTACAGAGGGAGATGATAAACCCGGAAAGTACCCGTTGATGTTCCGTGAATCAAAGGTCCTGCTCATAAACAAGGTCGATCTTCTGCCCTATGTTGACTGCAGCATGGAGAAAATCAAGGAGGAATCCCTCAAGATTAATCCGGAATTAATTATATTCCCGGTCTCATGCAGTACAGGTGAAGGACTGGATGAATGGTTCAACTGGCTGAGGAAGGAAGTGGATAAAGCCTAAAGGAAGAGAGTAGAGGATAGTGAAGTCACTTCCTGTTGCCACTGTCTTCTGACCTCTGTCCTCTGTCTTCTTGTTTTTCCCTTGACATTCTGAGAGAAATTGCTAAATTTCGAATTTTCTCACTGGGGGATAGTATAGTGGCAATACGCTAGGTTCTGGCCCTAGTATCCAAGGTTCGAGTCCTTGTCCCCCAGCCACATTTAAATATATACGGTCCCATCGTCTAGCGGTTAGGATATCGGCCTCTCACGCCGGAGACACGGGTTCGATCCCCGTTGGGACTACCAGGTAATTCAAAGGAGTTGCGTGATTTACGTAACTCCTTTTCTATTTTAATATTGTAATGCCCAGCTTTATGCACAATATTTGTGTTGAAAATGCTATATTATTTTTACATATTAGTAACATATCGGTCTCAAGAAATAATGCGTTTATATTTGAGAATATAGTATTATATTTTGATTATCTGAGATATTTAACCATCATCAGCTTTATAGGCAAAAACATGATGAATAAAAAACAGTCTGTACAGACCATAGTGATCCTGTTGATGGTAATTTGCCTTTCATGGATCTTTTATAGCTGCCAAACGATACGACCCCATAGGCCGCCGGGTCGGGCTATGCTGAACAGGGTCCTCAGCGGTGAGTCCCTGCTGGGAG
>JBHPCX010000192.1:0-3020 GCA_042573485.1 Thermodesulfobacteriota bacterium
ACAAGCTGGACCAAATAGGCGCTATTTCCGATGAAGCATGGCTACAAATGGTCGGCAGAAAGTCAAAATGGATTCCCGCCTTCGCGGGAATGACGTCTAACTGCTTCTTCTTGGTATAGTTGATTTTAATCAACCGGATAAAAATTGCTTTTCCCGCTGTTTTGGTGGTATTCGAAAGCAAATAATTATTTGACAATATCAAAAAATGTAATATAATTCGCAACTTTGCCTGTATTATGTTTTTCCGTGAGATTAAACTGAAAGTATTGTGAGTATAGAATATGAAGAATATTAAATCAATAAATTACACTCCTCAGGTTGTCAGGGGAGGTTATACGGACAGAATCCTGAGTGTAAATCTTGATAAGAAGGAAGTAGTAATAAATGAACTTCCTCCCGAATATAAAAACAAATATATCGGGGGCCGGGGTTACGCGTTACAGATTATCTGGGAATCTACTACGAATACCACAAAATTTGACAGTAACGATAACGTGCTGGTGATGGCAGGCGGACCATTATGCGGCGATCCCAGGTTTCCCGGCAGCGGCAAGTTTATAGTCGGGTCCATATCTCCGCTTACGGGGACTTTTATTGATTCCAATGTGGGCGGACATTTCGCGCCGCTGTTAAAGATGTGCGGATTTGACGCCCTGGCAGTTTCAGGAATATCCGATGAGGACGTGGTGCTTATAATTGATGGTGATAAGGGATCTGTCTCCATTGAAAAAGCCTCATCCTATGACAAGGACACGGACAGGGGCGGCATAACCTATGGTGAGGCGCTCCTCAAAGATATTAATGAAGGGGAATATGATGAAAATATCGCCGCTGTAACAAACGGAATAGGCGCAAAGAACAGCAGGTACGGCATTATAAACAGCCTCTTCTATGATAAAAGGAGGGGCAGAATAAGAAGCAAGCAGGCCGGAAGGGGAGGTACCGGAACCGTTATGCGCCATAAAGGTTTACGGGCGGTTGTGGTTAGGTCCAGTCTTCCCAGGGTAAGTGCCAATAATCCCGTTGACAGCAGGGGAGTAAAAGAGGCCGGGTCACATCTCAAAAAGGTTGTCAGTCAAAATGATCCTCAGCAGCTGGGCCTTGCCAGCTGGGGGACAACTATACTGGTGGAATACATGAACAAATTTCATATTCTCCCTGTGAATAATTATCAGTACGGTCAGCACAGGGATGCAGAGTTGACATTTGCCAGCGTATATTTCGAAAAGTATTTTGAAAAAAAGGTCCCTGACGGATGTTACATAGGCTGTAATCTTGCCTGTGCCAAGGGTGCTGAAGATATTACCCTCACTACAGGTCCATATAAGGGACAAAGTGTAGGAATTGATGCCCCTGAATATGAGAGTATCGGAGCGGTAACATGTATGGGTATTTTCGATCCCCAGTATATAATGGAATACAGTTATTACTGCGATGAATACGGGCTTGATACCATATCGGCAGGCGTCACCATGGCTTTCTTAATGGAATGTGTCCAGAGAGGGTATTTATCTAAAGATGATATTGGATATGATCTTCAATGGGGAGATATAGCCGTGGCAGACAGGCTGCTCTATGAAACAGCCATGGGTACGGGGTTTGGAAAAATAAACGGGCAGGGAGTTTTAAGAGCCAGGAAATGGGTTGCTGAAAACTACGCCAGGAAAAACGATGCTGATGTCAATGAGGTATTGAATGAATTAAGAAAATTCGCGATGGAAGTAAAGGGCCTTGAATTTTCCATGTATATAACCAAGGAGTCCCTTGCCCAGCAGGGTGGCTACGGATTCGCGCTTAAAGGACCCCAGCATGATGAAGCCTGGCTGATATTTATAGACCAGGTTCATAAGGAAATCCCTACCTTCAAAATGAAAGCGGAGGCGCTCAAATGGTTTCCCCTGATCAGAACATGGTTTAACGCTGTCGGTCTATGTAAACTCCCATGGATCGATGTCAGGAATCCTGAAGCTGCAAAAACAGATAATCCGGCACAGAACCAGCCTACCCTCGAGTATTATATTCAGTATTTGAACTCTACCACGGGTACAAAAAAGGTTGTACAGGATATACTTGATGATTCAGAACGGCTTCAGCTTCTGCAAAAGCTCATAAACCTGCGCCAGGGCAGGGGTACGAGGGAGAGTGACCAGATACCGGAAAGGGCGATGGGGCCTGTATTCATGAATGAATTCGGTGACAGGGAAGAATACTATGAGCAATGGTTAAAGGATCAGGGGAAAGAGGATCTTTCTGAGACAGCTGAAGGGCGCCATAAACTGCTCATGAAACTGAGAGCGAAAGCATACCAGGATCTATGCGATGCCGTATATGAGGAAAAAGGATATAATAAGGACGCGGTACCTCTCCCTGAAACCCTCGAAAAATTCGGCCTCCTTGATGACCAGGCAATAGAATTACTTGAGGAACATGGGTTGGAAGTACCTGGAAGGCGTATGGCGAATTAGGAGTATGAGATGTTTGTATCAATCAGCTTTTTGGGTCTGCAGCGCAGGCTGGTAAATACAGAAAATTTAAAGATCAGGCTTTCGGAACAGGTAGAACGGGTTTCCGATCTTTTCGGTTATTTAAATGATCAATACCCGGAACTTTCTTTAAACAGGGAAAATGTGCTTGTCACTGTTAACAGTGTGGAGTCATCACTCGATCACAAACTGAGGGCAAATGACGAAATATTATTTATGCCCCATATAGGGGGAGGGTAAAGACTGCCTGTTTCTCTTTCCAATTAATGTCAATAATGAATTTTGTCCGCATGTCATTCCCGCGCAGGCGGGAATCCATTTTAAATGGCCCATTAAATATGATACTTTCCTTGGCCGAGATGACAATCGACGCCGATATACAACTCGTCTTTCTTCCCGACTCTTTTCCTTTAGGAATATCTTTAAAGGATAATCTTATTATCTCTTTCGGGGTTGATCGAAACCCTTCGCTTTTAGGTGATGAAAGGTTTGTATCCTCGGGTAGCGACTTGTCATTCCGCATTGCAACCCCGATTA
>JBHPCX010000193.1:0-2928 GCA_042573485.1 Thermodesulfobacteriota bacterium
CCTTAAACCTTGCACCGTAAACCATATACCAGGTTAAAAACAGAACAAAACTCACAACTCTTAATAATAACTATTAATCTCATTAAGTAATACTATGCCTATATTCGCCTTCATCCCTTCAAGATACGGTTCTTCCCGCTTTCCGGGGAAGCCGCTTGCCATGATAGCCGGGAAACCCATGATACAGCATGTATGCAGTTGTGCGGCAAACTGCCTCGATATTTCTGATGTTTACGTGACAACTGATGATGAGAGGATCTTTAAGTGTGTTGAAGATTTTGGCGGCAAGGCGGTCATGACAAAGGAAAAGCACCCTTCAGGTACTGATCGAATTGCCGAAGCCGTTGAAAAACTTGGATTAAGTGATGAAGATATTATTGTTAATATTCAGGGTGACCAGCCGATTTTTGAACCTTCAGTTATCTCTAAAATGGTAAAACCTCTCTTAAATGATGAAACAATACCCATGAGCACCCTGAAATACAGAATAAATAATCCCGCTGAAATCGATAACAGTAACATAGTAAAGGTTGTTACTGATAATAATGACTATGCCATTTATTTCTCACGGTCCACAATCCCCTTCTATCGTGAAGATTCGGCGGACAGGCTGTATTATAAGCACCTTGGATTTTATGCCTATAGAAAAGATTTCATTATTGAGTTCAGCAGACTCCCCGGTGGGGAACTGGAAAGCGCTGAAAAACTGGAGCAGCTGAGAGCTCTTGAAAACGGGTATAAGATTAAAGTTGTTGAAGCAGGATCAGACTCCATTGAAGTTGACGCACCGGAGGACATAATTAAAGTAGAAAACCTGATAAACAGTTCCGCCAAATAATATGAGTGATAAGATCTGGAGATTATTACCACCCACTGATGAGGCCGGAAAACTTGCCGATAAAACCGACATCTCATTATTAAAAGCACGTCTACTTATTAATAGAGGCATTACCGGCAGCGAAGAAGCCGAATCATTCCTTTATCCGAAATTGTCCAACCTGAGCGATCCAATGCTCCTGAAAGATATGGAGGAAAGTACTGATCTCATAATATCGGTGATAGAACAGCAGGAAAAGATAGCTGTATATGGCGACTATGACGCTGATGGACTGACTTCTACCGCTCTGCTGGTCAATTTCTTTACCGACCTGGGTATTCCGGTATCATACTACATTCCTGACAGGATTGAGGAAGGATACAGCCTGAATCCTGAGGCAATACACAAGCTAGCAGAAAATGGTGTAAAACTAATCATCACAGTCGATTGCGGAATATCGAACAGCAAAGAAATAAAACTCGCGCAATCTCTGGGTATAAAGATGGTTGTAACAGATCATCATCAGATTCCTGAAGATTTTTCACCTTTATGTCCGGTAATCAACCCTCACCATTCTGATTCAAGGTTCCCTTTCAGGTCACTGGCAGGAGTAGGTGTAGCATTTTTTCTGGCTGCCGGAATAAGGGCCAGAATAAGGGAAAGAGGCTGGTTTAAATACGCGGCAGAACCTGACCTGCGACAGTATCTCGATATTGTCGCGCTTGGCACGATTGCTGACATGGCCCCCTTAAATGGTGAAAATCGAATCCTGGTTACAGCAGGTATCGAGGCTATGAAGATATCCAGGTGGTTTGGTATCGAGGCTATGAAAAAAATATGCGGGATTGATAACAGGGATATCTCTTCGGGGGATATTGCCTTTAAACTGGCGCCCAGGTTAAACGCCCCCGGCCGTATTGGTGATAATATTACCGGTATTACAGCCCTTATAACTGACAATTACTCTGTGGCTGTAAATACTGCCCGGGAACTGAACAGAATGAACAGTGAACGTCAGATGATTGAGGGTAAAATAATTGATGACATTGAAGAAAATATTTTACCGGAAATGGATATTCTAAATCAGAAGACCATCCTGCTTTCAAAACCAGGCTGGCATAAGGGAGTACTTGGAATTGTAGCTTCCAGACTTCTGGATAAATACCACAGGCCCACAATTATACTGACCATAAAAGATGGTGTTGCCGTTGGATCGGGGAGAAGTATAGACGGGTTTAACATTCATGAGGCAATGACTGAACTCAAAGACCTTTTTATAAAATTCGGAGGCCACTATCATGCTGCTGGCTGTACCCTTGATGTAAACAATATTGATGCCCTGTCCCGGGGGATTGAGGAAATAGCAGAAAAAACATTAAGTGATGTAGACCTTGTTCCCTCCATTAACGTAGATGAAGAGGTTAACCTTGACGAACTGACACTTGAAACCGTTTATGACATACGTCCTCTTGAACCCTTTGGAGCAGAAAATCCGGAACCGGTTCTGTATTCGGGAGATCTTGAAATCCTGGGCTCCCGTATAGTTGGAGAAAAGCACTTGAAATTAAGGGTCAGGCAAGGACAAATGGTCCATGACGCAATAGGTTTTAACTTCTCTGACATGCACCCCCTCAACGGCAGGAATGTAAATATGGTTTATACACCTGAAATAAATAACTGGAATGGGAATGAAAATGTCCAGCTAAGGATCCTGGATATCGAAATTTCCGGTGGTGAAAGCCGGTTGGTGAGAAGCTAGATTTAACCACGAAAAACACTAAAGGCACTAAAAATGTCTAATTATTAAATGTTTTTTCGTCTATTTCGTGTATTTCGTGGTTAAATTATTTAACAATTTTTGTGGTTCTTGGTTCTCTTTTGCTTTTGAAGCTTATTATTTATTTCCCCTCATATCCCTTAAAATACTTCAGAAACTCTGAGTCTGTTGAGAGTATCAGCGAGCTGTCTTTGCCTATGCTCTCTTTATAAATATCAAGGGTTTGCAGGAAGGAATAGAACTCTGGGTCTCTGCCGAATGCCTTGGCATAGATAAGTGTGGCTTCCGCGTCAGCCTTTCCCTTTATCTCTTCAGCAGTTTTATATGCCTCTGA
>JBHPCX010000194.1:0-2906 GCA_042573485.1 Thermodesulfobacteriota bacterium
CTCATAATCTGATATGAATGCAGGAAAATGCTTTTTTAATACTTTTCTTCTTTCTTTTAAAACTAATTCATGATTTTCAAAATCATTGCTGATGCCGCCATCTTCCATAACAGAGACTATCTGTTTTATATACCTGGTTGAACAATTAAATTTACATACGGCAAGCATAAGGAATTCCATATCTGAAACGATTTTATTTTTTTCGTTGTAAAGACCAATAATATCAAATAAATTTCGTTTAATAAAAGTACAATTATGTCCGATAAATTCAGCATAAAAATGAAAAAATGTTAGTTTTTCAGGAAACTCAATAACTCGATTACCCCGTTTACCTTGTCTCAATTGAGGCCCATAAATAATATCCTCAGTATGCTTTTCTTTGAAAACATCTTCTAACACATTATTCATGGTCAAACAGTCACCGGAGTTAAGAAACAGGCAATATTTTCCTGTAGCTTGTTTCACTCCTTTATTCATCGCATTATAAATACCTGTATCCGGTTCGCTAACCCAATAAGTTATATTATCCAAGTATTTATTTATAATCTCCACACTATTATCAGAAGAAGCTCCATCAACAACTATATACTCATAATCTTTCCACGTTTGATTAACCACGCTTAGTATGGTTTTTTCTAAACCTGGCCCGTTATTCCGGTTGATTGTTATGATGGTAAGTTGTTTCAATTCTATGACAATAATTGTTTGTATAAATCAATGTGTTTTTGGGCAATGATGTCCATTGAGTAATTCTTTATTGCTTTTTCTCTTGCGTACTGACTCAATGACTTATATCGTTCCGTATCTTCAACAACCCAGGTGATCCCGTTTGCCAGGTCTTTAATGTCAAACGGCTTTGCTATATAACCATTTTTTTGATGGTCTACAATTTCAGGAATACCTCCCACTGAAAAACCTACACAAGGTACACCGCAGGCATTAGCTTCTAAAAATGTGTTCGGAAAATTATCCTGCCTTGAGGGACCAACAAAAACATCAGCACAGTTATATGCTACCGATAAAGTTATTTCATCGCGTAGTGTACCTAAACAGGTTGAGGGGAATGGTAAATTAATCTTGTCTATATCGGATGCAGATGCTCCGAAAATAACAAGATGGAAAGACATCCCTATCTCATTTTTTAAATGGTTCAGAGCTTCTATTAACAAGTCAAAACCTTTATACCAAGTATTTACAGAATTTACCGCTCCGAATAAAATCACTTTAGACTCAACAGGTATATTTAATGCATCTCTTGAATATGCTTTCGACATTGGCTTAAAAAGGTTGGTGTCTATGCAATTTGGTATCACATAAACTTTTCTATTATTAAAAAACTGGCTTTTCTTAGCCATATTCCCAAGCCATTTGCTTGGTGTGATAATAGATAGATCAGGAACCGATCCGAAGGTTTTCTTTTTTAATTTCCAGAAATAGGCCGAAATATCATCTTCGTCATGGCTGCCCAGCTGGGGACATGCACCACATCCTGTTAACCACTTGTCACACGCCAGATTACAATGACAACCTCCGGTTATTGGCCAGACATCATGAAGGGTCCATACAACAGGTTTGCCGATTTTTTTTAAGGCTTTTAAATTAATAGCTCCATTTGCAATCCAATCTAAATGAATAATATCCATTTGATCGGCCATTTTCTTTTTAATCGGATTGGAAGCGAAAATATTAAACGTCCATGGTAAGTTGCTATTTCTATTTGGATAACTGCGCCAAATAAAAAGTTTAAAAAAATAAGTCTTCAACTTGGAGATGATAAATTTGTAGAAAAATGGAGGTTTGTAAATAATAACGTGTTTTAAAATCGAATGCCAGGCTAATAGAAAGGTTTTGTGTTTCTGCTCTTGAAGCGCAGAATGCAGTCTTTGACTGGTAGACATTTGTGTATAGCTATATCCAAAAAATAGAATTTTCATAAATGCCGTTTTTGGGATTTGTTGTTGATGATAGGTCGGAAAAGATCATTGCCCCTTTCCGACCTCAAAACCGTGCATGCAGTTCTCCCGCGCAGCGGATCACCAATCGGTAGTGTCCTCATCGGGTTTGGCCCGCCAAATACCAGGCTTCCTCCATAGTGAAAAGCCCCACGCTCAGCTAAAATAAATTTGGCCATTGTATGTGATTTAGTTTCGTTCGATTTTTCTGCCTGCGCAGAACAGCGCTTAATTGGTAGTCGAAAGCTTATTGTCAAGTAATGCACTTTGCTATAAAATTGAACCTGGTTTGTTGTTTCATTTTATTAATATCATTGAATATATCATTATAAGATAAATAAACTTAGTATCTGCTAAATTTTAGTTAATTAATTTTTTGAGTGTGTTCTTCTAAGCCCGTTATAATGTTCATGTTTGCCCAACAATACTCACAATATTTAAGGTTTCCTATGTTCTCTTTTTTAAATTTATCTAAGTAATTCAATTCAAGTGGCACGAAAAGATCTGTATCTTTGTTGATATTTACACCCATTAAATTTGCTGCATCAAAAACTGGAGGCCCGCAATAGAAGAATATTTTGTCTTTTAGAAACATTGGGCCATAACAAGCACATTGACAAGGGATTGTATTTTCATATCTTCTCTGTGGTATTCTCTTGAATTCACCCTGTTCCAAAATATTAATCATAGATTTATATTTTTTAAAATTCAATTCAACATCAGGGTAACAACTCACATTTATATAATCAATATAGTTCCATGTTTCATTGTGGATCCTGTCTAATGATTTCCCATTTGAAGTTACAATTATTTTTCCTATTACGTTAGATTTATGTAGTATCTTTATTCCTTCGTTAAAGTTTTTCCAAAGCGTTGGTTCACCAGGGCCATGCACTTCCAATTTTTCTATAAAATATTTGGATTTCTTAGTATAATAAATAAATTTATTTAATT
>JBHPCX010000195.1:0-2829 GCA_042573485.1 Thermodesulfobacteriota bacterium
GGTAAGCCTCTAAAACTTCTTCCGCGGGACCTGATATCTCCTGGATTACATCCAGTCCAGAAGCCAGGAGCATTTTTAAAAAGGCCTGGGAAACAGCTCCGCATATGAGTGTGTCCAGATCCAGTTTCCTTATCCTGTGACATTTTTGTGTAATATCATTTTCATCAATATAATATAAGAACCTGGATTCTTCCCTTTGTTTATTAATATCCACCACCAATAACCTTATGGCTGTGTCAAAGACAGGAGAAACCTTGCCTTCCCATACTGGTATAGCGATTTTCATAAACAAAATGCCTTTTTTACTTTATATCAGTTAATTATTAAGCACCCTTTCTCAATAAGAGAGCTCATATAAAGAAGCAGACCGGATAGGAGGCCATAACCCGGTCTGCTTTCGCCAAGTATAGTGATATGCAACACACTATAGGATACTATCAATTTTCAGTTTTTTCTGCGTCTTCTAATTCCTGTAACCTTTTTTCAACAACTTCCAGTTCATTTTTAAGAACGGATGCCTGGCTTCGGAGTGACTCTTTTTCCTGGCCTTCGTCAAAATATGGGGAATCAGTATATGCATCTCCTGTCCTGCCGCCCATCCGTGGATTGCGGTTATACCCCAAACCTCTGCCTCTTCCGGCAGGGGATGATGCGCCCCGGCCAAAGAATGACCTTTTTGCAGTGCTGCAAAAACCGCGGCCACCCCCTGTCATGGGTCCCATTCCTTCCGGTCCTCTTCTGTTAAATCCCGGCATTGGATCACCTCCTTTTGCCATAACATTAAATCATTTTATTGATTTGCACTAATTACTAACAGCATTTATCGTGCCATAGCGTCCAAAATATGATGTAGTTATATAACCTATTGAAATTAAGGATGAAATTAGGATATGATGAAAAAGATGAGTGATGCAATAGTATTGCAATAATGCAAATATAGATTACTTACATCAATGCAATAAGGCAATACTATAAGCTAGGATGATCTGGTCCGGCCATCCTGATTTGGTATTATAATCTGAAGCTGCTTGATTTTTCTCCAGAGTGTTGTTGGGTGGATGCCTAGAGACATAGCAGTGGCCCGTCTGTTCCAGTTATTTTTTTCAAGGGCGTTATATATATAACTGCTCTCCATTTCTTTCAATTTGCCATTTTTTTCGTGGCCAGATTTGAAAATTTTATTATTTTTGCTTTCCTGAACAAGATAATCGGGAAGATGTTCAACCCCTATATGATCGTTCTTACACACTACTGTAGCATAATCGATTATATTTTCCAGTTCTCTGATATTCCCGGGAAAATTATGAGACATGATAAAAGGCAAAACTTCCGGTTTTAATCCCTGTATGTTTTTCTCTTTTAAATCATTGAACCTTCTTATGAAATGAGACACAAGCAGTGGAATATCTCCTTTACGGTCTCTTAGCGGAGGAAGGTGAAGTTTAACCACGTTTATCCTGTAATAAAGGTCTTCCCGGAATTTTTTCTCTCTAACCAGTGATTCAAGATCTTTATTTGTAGCCGTGACAAAACGGACATCTGCCTTTTCTGTTTTTATGCTGCCAAGAGGTTCATAAGTCTTTTCCTGTATTACACGTAAAAGCCTTATCTGAAGCGCGGGAGAGATATCGCCGATTTCATCGAGGAACAGGGTGCCTCCATTGGCAAGGGCGATGCGCCCGGCCTTGTCTTTTTTTGCGTCTGTAAAAGCTCCTGCCTTGTACCCGAAGAGTTCAGACTCAAGCAGGTTATCGGGAAGCGCCCCGCAATTAATAGTAATAATGGGTCCATCCCTTCTGGGGCTCATTGAGTGGATAGCTTTCTCCTTCAAGTAAAACAGTAGTATCACTCTCCGCGACCTGTTCCAGAATCCCGAAGAGCCGCTGCATCTCTTTATTCTTGCTGATGATGTCATGGAAGGAATGGCGGCCGCTGAGCTCTTTTTTAAGTGTTTCAACAAGGCTGAGATCTCTGAATGATTCGACACCTCCTATTACATTGCCGTCATTGTCCTTGAGGATAGCTGTAGATATGCTTATCGGAACACGGGTTCCTGATGAATTGACAATAAAAATAGACTGGTTGACTATCGGTTTCCCTGTTTCAACCGTATGCCTGAGTGAACAGAAACTTTCGCATATACTCGCCCGAAAGACTTCCCAGCACTGCCTGCCAACAGCCTCCTCCCTTGCTATACCTGTTATTTTTTCAGCGGCACTGTTAAAAGACGTGATTTTCCATTCGGAATCTACTGTAAAGACCCCGTCCGCGATACTGTCAAGGATTATCCTTGTCTGATATTCTTTTAAATTTTCCATTTGAATTTATTGATTAAACGATAACTACAGAAGGTGATTTTGTCAATTGGGGATAGGCCATTGTTTTATTTAAGGCAAAAGAACTTATATGTTTTACTGAAGGGAAGTGTGACAGCGGTTTTATGTTATTAGAATTTATTTTAACGTTCCACCAGTTCACTCTCTATACCGTCAAGTGCCAGATCGGAGTTTTGTTCTTCTGCCCTGTCCTTTTGATAAAAGGCACCTATATAGAGTTGATAGGTATCTTCCGCGTCATTTATGATATAGGGGCTGTACCCCTGTTCTTCCAGTCGGGTTTTATATTTTTCTATATCTTCTTTAGATGAATAAGTCCCTATAAAATTGGCATGTTTTGTAAGTTTTGATTCTGCTCCCTGCATTTTCATAGTTTTAATAAATTCATCAGCCTCTTTTCTTGTCTGAAAATAACCAGCAAAGAGCCTGTACCAGACTCCCTTTTCTCCAAGATCTAATTTGACCCCAAAGAGTTCCACAAAAGAAGCAGCAG
>JBHPCX010000196.1:0-2817 GCA_042573485.1 Thermodesulfobacteriota bacterium
ATCAAACCTGATAGATGTTGAGAATTTTAATTATCAGAAAAAGGCTGCTTAATTGAAAAACCTGTTCTAGTATAATTGTTATTAAATACACGCTTCCTGTCAGCACCACTAATTTCATATTTTAAATCCCTCATATAATATTAATCTTTCCCTAATCACAGATTAACAGTTTATTCCTATTAAATGGAAAATTGACGTTTTTATATTCCGACAATAAGATGTGGATATATTACAGAAAGATTTATATAAACACCTATCTCTGGTTCAAAATATAAATAAAAAAGGAGACGTTATAATATGAAAAAAAATATGGTGTTAATACTTTTAAGCTTTTTTATATTGCTTGCCTCAACAGGACCTGTTCGGGCAGGGGAGATGGATATTTTGATTGATAAACTTGTAGAAAAAGAGATTTTAACCAGGGCTGAAGCAACGGTGCTTTTAGAGGAGATGCGTAAGGAAAGTGAAAAGGAGAAGGAAGAAATCAAAACGGCTGCTGCAGGTGCTGTAAAGGATAAAATAGATGTACCCAACTGGGCAAAAAACACCACCTTAAAAGGTGATGTGAGAGTCAGGTACCAGGCCCAGGATACTGATAATGATGGAAAGCCCAGCAGGGGCAGGGGCAGAATGAGAGTTAGGGCCGGTATCGAGTCAAAGGTAAATGACAAATGGACAGCCGGGATTGGAATGGCTTCAGGCGGTGATGACCCCCGGTCCAACAACCAGACATTTGATGACACCTTTGATACAAAGAGCTGGAACCTGGATTATGCCTACGCGAACTACAGCCCGAACACGGCTGTAAGTATAATTGCAGGAAAGATGAAGAATCCTTTATATAAAACAAAGGATCTTATCTGGGACAGTGACATAAATCCTGAAGGCGTCGCCCTGAAGCTGAACAGCAAACTGTCGGACAATGTAAAGTTTTTTGGAACGGCGGCATATTTTTTAATGGAAGAATTCAGCAGCAGCAAAAAAGACCCGGCGTTTTTTGCTTTGCAGCCTGGAATTGACTTGAAAATCAGTGACAGCGTATCTTTAAAGCTTGCAGGAGCCTATTATATGTTCAGCAATGTCAAGGGGAGCGACCTGTCAGTGCACACCGGGGGAACAAACTCGACAGATGTTTCCGGAAACTGGAGGTATGAATATGATTCCTTAGCCCTGGACGCGGAGCTTGGGATTAATTTCGGAGGTGCTATACCATACGGTGCGCTCTTTACACAGTATATTGCATCAGATGCTGACAGTGAGGATACCGGCTGGATGGCTGGTTTTAAAATTGGTGATAAGAAAATTAAAAATACCGGTGACTGGCAGTTCAAGTTTAATTACCGCGAGCTCGAACAGGACGCCTGGCTGGATTTCTGGCCGGACAGCGACTTTTACAATGGAGAGACAGGAGTTAAGGGCAGCGAATTTGAATTCGTAATCGGCCTGTCAAAGAATGTGACATTTGGCCTGGATTACTACCGGGCCGAACCTATAATGGGAAATACGGACCGTGAACAGAGTGTATTACAGGTTGATTTAATAGTTAAATTCTAATCGGTTTTTATAACCAGAAAGAAAGAGACTGCCCTAAACCACAGAATCAGCCATTAAGGGAGGGTAATGTCCTTCCATAAACCGTGGTCGTTGCGATTTATGTATTCCTCCGATGAAACGCAAGTTAATAGAATAAATTACATTAGGAATTGTAGGGGCGGGCTGCCTGGCACGACGTAGCCCTGGCGAAGGCGGCTGTCTGCCCCTACTGGTATTTTTAATCGTCGGATATGTTTTACCTGTAGCCTTGATTAGCGGAAAGCAGTCTGGTAATAGAAAAGGTAAAATTTAAATTCGGAGGCCTGAATTGTCCGGTATAACACCACAGGGAGAAGCTGTTAGAAATGCTGTCAAATGGATATCTGAAGAATGTAAGGAAAACAGTGACGCGGTTATCAGCCTGCTGATTCAGCAGGCCGCTGCAAAGTTTAACCTGACACCTAAAGATGAAGAATTTTTAATGGCTTTTTACTCAGGCGGGGGAGAAAAATAGGTATTTAAGCCTGGTTAATAATCTCTTTTTCTTTTGTCTTTTCAAGAAGGCGCCGGGCTGAGCAGTAAAACAGAACCAGCGCAAATATTATAAGCACAAGGCCGCAGAGTACAGCGATCTTATAGCCCTCTTCATGCCTGTTCTCAATGCCCACAGCAATGGATACTGCTCCCAGAAAAATAAAAAAAACAGATATTATCCCCGGCAGAAAAAGTATTAGTTTAGTGCCCTGTTTTTTAATCACCATGAAGATATCCCAGTTAAAACATATCCTGCATTTTTTGACTTAAAAAGTCTGCCTGATTTTTTACCTTCTTATCAATTTTTATTTTTTTCTCAATTACTTCAGAAGAGTATATTACAGTTGAGTGGTTGCGGTTTATGGATTTCCCTATTTCTTCCAGTGTTGCCTGAGAATAATTGCGGCTCAGGTAAACATACATATTCCTTGGAAACGCATGTATCTTTTTCCTGGACCTGGACGGGAGCATTGATGAATCTATTTTATAATATTTGCATATAACCTTTTTTATGTCGTCCAGTGAAACCGCGTTCTCATCCGACACATGATATTTAAGGACTTCATTTGCCAGGGGATAGTTTATTTTTACCTTCATAAGGTCTGACTTTGCTTTAAGGCACCTCAGGGCGCTTTCAATCTGCCTTACATCTCTGGTCAGGTTTTCGGCGAATAAATGAATAATGCTTTTAGACAGGGAAAGGTTTTGCTCCGAGGCTTTTTTTTCAATAATTTTTACCCTGGTTTTATA
>JBHPCX010000197.1:0-2805 GCA_042573485.1 Thermodesulfobacteriota bacterium
TCATTCTTAAATGGTCATTGTTACCATAAATCCGCCAGCCCCTTATCGCAACGTTGGCATGCTGGAAAATAAAAAGAATAAAATGTCATAGTGGTAAATGAAGGCAGTTATCAATAACATGTAACTCAAGGGCGAGAGAATTGATCCGAGAATTTATAAAAATCAAAATGGTCAAAAATAAATCAGAGTATCCCCTGCCCCGGAAATTCTTTTGAAATTAAGTTTAAAACAATATAAAAAGAAGTATCCAAAAACATAGTATTCAAAACGCATCAAATCTTTAAAAGTCAGTAATAGAAAGTAAGCAGTCAAAAACAAACTAAACAGGTTGGCGGCAGCCAACCAGTGCATCTACAAGGACCGTGCTATTTTTTCGCCATTTTTTATCCACCTGCCAACTATCAAGCTTTGAGCATTTAACATGGTAAGTTGGTTTACACCGCACGGCCTGTAATGCTTTACGTTGGCCTTTGATTTTTGAAATTCACACAACAAACGAGTATTGATATCCAATTCTATGTCATTTATTGCACTGTGTAGAATTTATATGAATTGAACATGAATTGAAAAGGAGGAATGATGAAAAAGACTGCTACGTTCTGTTTTTTAGGAGCAATGTTGACTATTGCATTTATTTCATCCCCCTATGAATCTTATGCTTGTACTGGGTTTGTTGCTCACGATGCTGGTATTGTTCTCGTTGGAAATAACGAGGACTGGCCAGAGCCATATTCTATGATCTCGTTTCTTCCCAAGGAAAAGGGCAAGTATGGTCGGGTATATTTCGGGTTCGATAGCGGGGCACCTGCCATTGGAGGTATGAATGATCAAGGGTTATTCTTTGATTTTTATGGTGTTCCAAGAAAACCAGTACAAACGTCGGAGCACAGAAAATTTGGTAAAATGGATCTGATTCACACGATCATGGAAACTTGCGCAACGGTCGAAGAAGCCTTGCAGGTATTGAGAGAGTATAATTTCAAATTCCTGGAACAAATACAAATCATGCTTGCCGACAAGACCGGGGATGCGGTCATTATTGAAGAAACTGATGTCATACATAGAAAACAGAGCAGGTATCAGGTGGTGACAAACTTTAGGCTGTCGGAAGTTCAACCACAAGATATCACATGTTGGCGTTATAAAAAAGCTGATGCTCTATTGCAAGAAAAACCTGTTTCATTTGAATCCTTCAGAGACATTCTCAATGCTGTCCATCAGGAAGATCGAGGAGGGCCAACACAATATTCAAATATTTATGATCTTAAAAATGGTATCCTCCACGTGTACCACTTTCACGATTTTCAGCACAAGGTTGTATTCAACCTTCATGAAGAATTAAACAAAGGGAAACATTCTTATAGATTGTCTTCACTCTTTCCTGACACGGAGGAAAAGAAAGCCTATCTTCGATATTATAAAGAAACAGCAAAGAATCCCTTTGAGTCTTTACCAATGGTAGTGTTTATCATAGTTTCTGCATTGGTTTTTCTGTCAGCTTTAGTTGTTTGTCCTTTTAGTTCTCTTATAAAAGCTTTCAATGCCAAACGGAAACACCAAAGCAAAGTCTCAGGTAGCTCTAACTTGCGCCCCATATTTGCGTGGATTATTGCGAGTTTGGCGAGTCTTAACATGCTCATGATAGTTGTCGGGACATTTCAATTTCCAATAATTTTCACATATGGTTTGCCTCCTTTGAGTATGTTAACAGTGGTAGAAAAACTGATTATTATAGTCCCATTGATTGGAGCTATACTTACAATTGGTATCCTTCTATCAGGAATCTTGGTATGGTTAAAAGGTTGGTGGACTCTAAAACATAGAATACACTATTCGATAATTTTACTGACTGCGGTTCTGTATTGTCTGTTTTTATATCATTATAATCTTCTCATGATACGTTTATGATCATACTTGGGAGAGGACAGCGTAACACATAGTAAGTAAGTTTCAGCGTTTGACGCATCTATTATCTTTCGTCAGTGAAAAATCCAAAGTAAGGAAAGGGGTTACGGCTAACAAAAAAATGGAGCAGACCGGCTAATTGCGCGCCTTTTACGAAGCTTTGATCTCATACGTTTGCTCTTGCCTTTTCCAACATTTGTCATCATGCTCCGCCGGACAGCTCATTTAGTACGTTAGCCTCGTACAAAAGGATAAAAATGAACTCATATAAATGCTTTAGACCTATCTTTATAATTTTAATTTTTTTTATTACTCAATCAGTTTTGTATGCCGAAGGTTCTGAAAAATATTTAGTACGCATTGATAGTAAAAAATGTGAACATGGACTTCACCATCAACCGAATGGTCCTTTCTCTGTATTTTTATTTTGCGACGGCGGACTTGGAGAAAATATTGGCATTATCTGTTCTGAACCGGGAGCTGGTCCTGGAAAAATAGTATTAGAGCAACCTAAGGCTTGGAATAATTGGTATGTTAATGATCGATTTTGGCAGGACAAATCATGGGCTACAGACATTACAAGTTTCGCATGGACTCCATCTGGAAAATATTTATTTGTTGCAACAAATAGAGTCTATGGTGATGGTAAAATTTACGAAATTGATTTATTAAATCGCTCATCGAAAATCATAAAAATAAAAGATGAGGACAATTATAATACAAATGAATATGAAGGTTATGCAATAATTGAAGATATAGATTTAAAAAATCAAGTTCTTAAGGTCGCTATGTACCTTTATGGTTTAGACGAAAAAGAAATTATACTAAAAGATGAAATAAAATTTAAATAAAAGGCTAACCTCACAGTGCACCAGACCGCTCGTTCCTCGCGGCTGGTGA
>JBHPCX010000198.1:0-2798 GCA_042573485.1 Thermodesulfobacteriota bacterium
ATCTGGAAGCAAATAAAAAATATTATTTTCAAATATCCCTTTCTAAAGCGTTAGATGTGGCTGTAATAAATTCTAAAAAATGGTGTTATTTAAATAAAGTTAAGGATGTTTTTTTTGGTGAAGTCACACCTGAAAGAGGGACGATAAAGATAGCTGCAAAATATCCAGATCAAGGTGAATCTTACCATAAATTTTTAGAATATTCGGTACAATAATTTACTAAAGATTGGTCTGACTTAGCGCTATTCTCGGGACGCAAAAGTGTTGGATAAAATGTAGTATTTGTAACGCCTAACTGGCAAATGTCATAACATCGTCGACACTTTTTAGTGGCACTAATCGTTTCACAACATCGTCGACACTAACAAAATTGTTTAATAGGAACTCTGTTTTTAACAGGTTCCCTAAGTTTATAGTATTTAGTTTTTATTAGCTCTTTAGTAGCATCCTTTGCTGGTTGATACCAGATTCGGACAATGCGCTCTTTTGTGTTTATTATTGCCCATACATATTGGAAACTTAAATTTTTACCAACATAGAAGTTTTCATTAAGGATGTTGATATTGCCATCTTTTTCTACCAGACGAACAAAATGTAGTTTCCCTCTGGTTATGGGTAGATTACATGATGTATCGAATGTAAATGATCCTGGTAAATATTTTGTCTTGTAACTATATAATTTTTGTTTGCTAAAATTACTTTTTCTGTATTCCTGGTAATTATTGTGTTTGTCTCGAAACTTTTTTGATTCAGACCTGACATGTTTCAGATCTTTGAAAACTTTAGGCTGCCAGAGCATTTTATCGAAGCGACTATTGAAGCTCTCTATATGGGCATTTCTCCATGGTTCATTAAATGGTATAAATACAAGCTCAACACCGAAGTTTAAACAGAAACGGCTGAGCTTACCAAATGTCCTGGGATGATAAAGACTCCCTCTAAATGATGCTTCATTATCAAGCTGCAGGTAGCGTGGAATACCAAATGTCTTCCAATCGTCGATAATGAATCGTATAACGCTTTCTGCTCCTTTGCTTTGATATTGCTCTAAATTGGCCTGAGCTGAATAGACATCGATACGGTTTACTGAAATAATAACACCAAATCCTTTAATATAGCGTGGGGTTACTAAATCAAGTTGATGTAGATATCCAGGATGTCGGGCTTTGATCTCAGGATAATATTTTTTTTGTAATTTTTCCTTTTCTGTTTTTTTACTTTTATTAATAAGACCGTTTCGTTTTAATACTCTGTTAATTGTTGATAGAGACGGTTTGTGACGGTACCCTAATTTATCAAGTTCCTGGTGAATAGCAACAGCACCACAGAATGAATATTTTGTTTCAGGGGTATCTCTTTTTACCAACTTTAATCTGCTGTTTACTATTGCATGTTCTAGTTCTTTGTTAATTTTATTGGGTTTATTATGTGGCGCTCTGGATTCATCGAGGCACCAGTCAGGTTTTCCTGATTGTGAACGCTTGATCCATTTATATACCCAATCTCTGGTTCGATTAAGTTCCTTATGTATCTGTGTTA
This sequence comes from Thermodesulfobacteriota bacterium, assembly GCA_042573485.1. Taxonomy (GTDB): domain Bacteria; phylum Desulfobacterota; class DSM-4660; order Desulfatiglandales; family HGW-15; genus JAAZBV01. The sequence continues at coordinate 1,540 of JBHPCX010000198.1, forward strand.
CATTTTTTCCTTCAGAGAATAACTGAACACAGAGTTTACGATTTTGAATTTCTTTTTTGTTATTAAGTGTTTTTTTTTGTCATTGTATATTCTCCTTTCTTACTTGAGAGTATACAATCTGTCGACAATGTTATGAAACATCAAGTGTCGACGATGTTGTGAAACGTGCCACCTAACAACTATCTAAAGGTGTTAATGACGATAAGTAATAGAAGCTTTGAGTGTAATTAAAGAAAGATGCATTTCATTGAATAATTAATGTAATGCCTCATTAATGAAGTTGAAGGAAAACAGATGAAACTAGACAAAAGATTTACTCCATATATTTTCGCGACTGTAATGGCTATTGCGATGGGTTTTTTTATGTCGCTATTTCTTACAGCAATTAATACTGGTATTGAAAGTGGATTCATATTCCGTTGGATGAAATCATTTGGTGTGGCTATTTTTGTGGGCTTCCCAGTTTCTCTGCTAGTTGCCCCATTCGCACAAGAGATCGTCTTAAGATTAACTAAAGAATGAAATACTCAACCATGACATTTTTTTAATAGAGCAAATAATCGTTGAATTAAGTGTTGATAACTCCGAGTTTTTTATACCCTATTAAATGATCAAAAAGTGTTTATATCGATAAGATATAAACGGTTGTAATGTCGTAGAACTCCCAATTCAGCCCACTGCTATATCACTACATCTTGTGGTGCATATAATCGTTGTGAAAGTACAGATCGCTGCTATATACAGCAACAAGTGTAATTCTGTGATATTTACAGGATATCTGTAATTTCACTAATTCTGTGTTATGGCAAGATACATACAGTCTTAATATAAAAATCACCTGCCTTTTGGAGTCGCGAAGTGACGGAAAAAGGTCAGGTAGATTGATTTGTTAGACTTGATTTTTTTCGATTTTCATTTCTAAGGCTTCATAAATTTTAATCATTTTAACTATATGGTCATTATGATGAAATAAAACGAGCATAAGTATTAAGTAAGGGAATGGTTCCATAAAAGGAATAGTGGGGAAAAAATCTAAAAGCAATAAAATGAAACATATAATAATAAATATGAAGAATGTTACTCTCGCTTTTTCAAAATTCTTCAGTTTGCTCGAGCGCTCATTTGAATTCCCCAAGGTATCAATAAATTTCTCATCTAAATCCTTCAACTCCTCACCTAATTTCTTCCACATAGCAACACCTCCTGATGAGCGACAATTAGAATTCCGGTCGAACGACAAATAAAATTCCCGGTACCTT
>JBHPCX010000199.1:0-2777 GCA_042573485.1 Thermodesulfobacteriota bacterium
TAGGTGAATTGTAAGCTTTTAAGTTTTTACTCGAAATACTTAATAACTTAACAACATCCCCCTTTACTACTTATCTAAAACCCTTTGACATCTGGGGCATTTTACCGTTGGGGCCTTGAAATCCGGCGGTATCTTGAGTTTTAATCCGCATGGGCAGGTCAGGAATGAAAAACCATTGACCTTGCGCATCAAATCTCCCATTTCACGGTGCATTTGTTTTTTATTTTCCGGCGGTTCGGCTTCACCGGCCCCGCGTAAGGAAAGGGCTTCGTTGCTTTTCAGGCCGGATGACGGGATAACAGAAGCCGAACCGGTTACACTGGTGAAAGAATTGGAGTAGTCATTAAAGGATGCCCCTGACATCTTACGCAGGATTGTTATTCGCTCGGACATGGGCGGGTGAGTGCTTGTCAGGTCGGCAAGGCTTCGCTGGCCCTTTCGTTTAAAAGGGTTGGCAATATACATGGGGGCGGTAGCCTTGTTTGCCACACTTAATTGAGGTGCCGGATCATTGGCGATCTTTTCCAGCGCACTTGCAAGACCTTCGGGGTATCGGGTAAGGCGCGCCCCACCGGCGTCGGCCAGGTATTCGCGCCTGCGGGATAATGCAAAATAAAGGAGGTAGGTCATTATAGGGGCCAGGATCGCGGCTATAATTGCAACCGCTATCATTATGACCTGCAATTGATTGCCTCCTCCTCCGCTGCTGACGCGGCGGCTCGATCCGCCCATGGAGCTGTAAAACATGCCCCGCAAAAACACCTGGCTGAGTAAAACAATGGTGCCCAGCATGATGCCGGCCAATGTCACGTACATTATGTCACGATGGATGATATGGCTCATTTCGTGAGCAATCACCCCCTGCAGTTCATCCCGGTTTAGCCGCCCAAGCAGGCCGGCAGTAACCGCGACCGATGCTGTTTCGGGCTTACGTCCGGTGGCAAACGCGTTTGGCGCGGGGTCGTTTATGATGTAGATCTTCGGCATCCTGGATAGACCGGCCGCAATAGTCATTTCCTCGACCACGTTAAAGAGCACGGGATGTACATCTTTAGTCACTGGTTTCGCCCTGCTGGCGCTCAACAGGATCTGATCCCCTGAGGAGAAACTCACAAGGGACATAACAGCCCATATAACTGCGGCCAATGTCAGTCCAATAAAACCTGCCCGCGGATCTATGGCAAGGCCTATGACATAGCCCAGGCCCAGAAGTACGGCGGCCATGATGACCATCAGGATAACGGAGTTGCGCTTATTGGCTCTAATTAGTTCCCACATAGTTATTATCGCAGCCAGGTTTTTCTAAAAGGATACCCTGGGAACCTCCCTTTCAGCCGCATTTTCAATCTCGAAGAAATCACGTTCCTTGAAATTGAACATTCCTGCCACTATGTTTGATGGGAACATCTGAGTCTTATTGTTGTAGGTCAGAACCTGGTCATTGTAATTCTGGCGGCTGAAAGAGATTTTGTTTTCCGTGCTGGAGAGCTCTTCCTGCAGGGCCAGAAAGTTCTGGTTGGCCTTCAGGTCAGGATAGTTCTCTACTGAAACTAAAAACTTACTTAATGCCGCACCCAGAACACCTTCAGCGGCAGAGGCCTCTTTTACATTGTTGGCTCCAAGGGCCCCGGACCTTGCTTCGGTGATGGCCTTGAAGGTCTCCTGCTCATGCTTCATGTATCCCCTGGCAGTCTCTACAAGATTGGGAATAAGATCATGGCGTCGTTTTAGCTGTACATCAATCTGAGACCATCCATTGTCAACCTGGTTGCGGACCCGTACCAGGCCGTTGTATATCCCGATCAGTATCAGGACTGCAAAAACGATAATACCCAACAGTATCAATAAGAATGTCATATTGGTTCTCCTTATTTTCCAAACATGTCTGCTAGAAGTTTTCTGACTTTATGACCATCGTCAAGCCGGGCACTTGCAAGGATGTTATCCAGTTCTTCATGGTCAAACCAGATACCGTCATTACGGCGGCATCTATCGATTAACAGACCTGATGCATCTGTTCCTGCAATAACCTTTTCCATTTTTTTTCGGCAGATTGGACAGCGCCTTGGTTTTTCGAGATTAGTATCACCCACCATGAATGATTTAATAAGGTCCCCGGCTTTTTGAGCGTCACCGATAAGCATTTCCAACTCACCCGCATCGAGCCATATCCCGCCGCAACCGACACAATGGTCGATCTCAACGTCGTCAAGTTCTAAAGTTATCATTGCTTCTCTGCAGACCGGGCAATCCATAATTATCCAGAATAAAAGATAGATATGTAAAGACACTATTGATGAGATGATGAAGCCATATATCATCGGTAAAAAATATAGGTTTTTCAGGGTATTGTGTCAAGTTCAAACGCAGTGATGAGTAAAAGGGGGCAAACCTCCTATTAGCTCTTTTTTATTTTTCTCTCTATTTTGGCTGCTCCACGGATAATTTAACATCTTTGTCAATCCGGTAGTTAACGGGTGCCTGTGAATATACTTCATACCTAAAAACAGTAAGAGCTATTCGGACCCCTTTATTTAACAACCAGGTAGGTGAATTGTAAGCTTTTAAGTTTTTACTCGAAATACTTAATAACTTAACAACGTCCCCTTTCGGTGTGGGGAGAAAAACCCCAATCCGTCATCTTCGCGAAAGCGGGGATCCATTTTTGGTTTTTGTTTTCCTTCAGCCTGAACCGCTTCAGCCTATAATTAATCCTGGCAAGACAAGAAAGGACAATATCAAACATCAATTTCTATGCAAAGCACGTTCTGCACGAA
>JBHPCX010000019.1:0-42411 GCA_042573485.1 Thermodesulfobacteriota bacterium
TCCCGAATGACCTTGGTATAAAAAGACACATAAGAGTTATTGAATATATTAATCAACAAAATATAGAGATCGAAACAGTCATCAGATATTTTAAAACCATAGAGTACGCGAATAAACGACAATGGGATAAGGCTCTAAATGAGTGCAACAAAACCATTGATATAAATCCAATGTTTGCCGAGGGATATTTGAATCGATATATTATTTACACCCGGACAGGTAAATATGAAGAAGCCATATCTGATTTCAATAAGACAATAGAACTAAACCCTGATGATCCTGAAATCTACGGTCTGGCATCTGGAATTGAAATAAATTTAGCAAAGGGCTTGTGGTATGGTTCACAAGGTAAATTAAAAGATGCTAGAGAGGCATTTGAGAAGTCTCTTGAGCAAAAAAAGTGGACTAACCCAGATAAGCACTTTCTAATAAACTCAGATATACACTTGCTAATAATTGAATATGTTGATCAAAAGAAGATAGAACCTTACCTGGCTATTCATTATTTTAAAACAATTTGTAAATTGGAATTTAATACGGGATGGTATCAACCCGATCGAACCCAGTCATCATATGATAATCAAGTTAATAAGTATGCTCAGTTAATCTCATATTACAATGAAGTCGTTAAACAGAAACCTGAAGATCCTGCTGTCTACTTTATTCGAGCTTATATATATGAAAATAATTCTTTTCCCTATGAACAGACTCCTAATGGTTATTCCATGAAAATCCAACGTAATAAGGCTATTGCTGACTACAGTAAAGCAATAAAGCTAAACCCTGAGTTTATTGATGCCTATTATAGGAGAGGCTTGCTCTATAAACGTAAAAGTTATGGCTTTCGAGACAAATACCTGTTCATGGCGTGGTATCCCAAATACTCTAATTCTAACAAGGCCATCGCTGATTTCAGCAAAGTTATAGAATTAAATCCTGGCTTTATAGATGCCTATTTAGCTCGAATCGATAGCTATATAATGTATGGTAAATTTAATAAAAGCATTATTTCTGACTTAAACAAAATCATAGTGATGAAACCAAATGAGGCAGAATATTACATTATGAGAGCAGAAGCTTATGTGTATTTAAAAAAATATAAAGAGGCTATTGCTGACTGCACTAAGGCTATAGAACTGGAACCTAAGCGGACTAGCTATTATTTCGCTCGGGGATTAGCATATATATATAATCACCAGGATGACAAAGCCATCTCTGATTTTAATATATTGCCATTATCTCACTATGACTTAGGAATACGTGCGAGCATCTATGCTAATGTTGGTAAATATGAGGAAGCTGTAACTGATTATAGCAAAATTATAGAAACTATAGAAACGAAGAATCTTCCATACTATGGTGATCTTACAGAGTTATATAATGGACGAGGAGATGCCTATAAAGAGATTGGTAAGATGGAAAAAGCATGTTCTGATTGGAGAAAGGCACGTGATTTAGGAGATACTAATAGTTGGTCTATTGTTAAAAGAATGCAATGCCTTGGAAAATGAAATTATCTATATCTTGTGGTTCAGGTAAATGCTCTAAAAGTGCAGATCGCTTGCCACGATCTGAAAAAATTACACTCCCTAAAAACCTTGGATATCTCAACCATATCTGTACTTAATAAGGTTGTGACTTCTGCTAATTATATCCTTTCTGCTGTCTAAAAAAACATAGACTTCGCTAAGTAACCTGCACAATAAACATGGCACTGAAAGTAGAATTTCCCCTTGTGCTTGGCATTTGATGAAATAGTAGGAACTACGGTTTATCTTTCAAGCTCCTTGATCAGCTCATACACCGCGACCCATTTCATTTTAAACCCAAGAGCTTCATGATTATTATCAAAATCCGTGATTGCATCCTTAAATGCCTGGCTGTCCGGGAATGCATCGAGATCTTCCTTGCTGTTAAATTCATATACGGCGAGGAACCTGGCATTGCTGTCATCATCACCCATAAGCTGATACCGGCTGGCCCTTTTCACTCCTTCATATCCGAAAAGCATGGGAAGATGGTTTTCTGAATACCACTTTGTGAATTCTTCCTCCTTTTCAGGGGTACTTTCGGAAGCCACAATCTGCATTATTTTATATGCCGGCATGAACTGACCTCTACTTATTGTTTAAATAGATCCTTTAAATCATCTGAATAGTGAAACCTGATCCCATTTTCCGTAAGAATTTCTTCTGTGGCAGCTTCTATTTCATCCTTTCTAAAGATAATTGTCTCCACATAGTTCCCGGCAAAAGTAATTTCAATATACTCATCAGATGTATCGTTTAATAATTTGGCCAGCTGCCTTAAACTCTTGATGTTATGCCCGTTTACTTCTTTAACAACCTGTGTAAAAGGATTATCATACCCTTTTGTTATTTTGCTTGAAAACATTCCCGAAGCTATTAAAACCAGTTCTTCCTGATCATCGGAAACATTATCATTAAATTGAGTGATCAACGGGCTGGAGCTCTGGAGAAGTTTAAGCATCCACTGTCGTTGAAGGGAACGAAAGTGCTCATTTGTTACACTGGAAAAGACAAGGGGTCCATAAATAAAATAGCTGGGATATTTATCTTTTAAATAGGGAACAAGATTTTTCTTTTCATGGAATAATGGTAAATCAATTTCCAGTTCTTTGCCATTCCGAATAACAGTAAGTTTAATTTTATCTTTTTTGTGTAAATGTTGTATTAGATAGGCAAAATTCAAGCGCAATCCATCTCTTGTAATAACCTTTCCCTCATTATCGATATCGTATTTTCCGATATGGCTGACAACATCCCATTTTTTTAATAATCCATTATCTGATTCGTCATAAGGCCGATTGACCATCATTCCTGTCTGGGATTTATCAAGAGCAAGCTTTTCTCTCAGGGCATCATTTTCAACAGTCTGCAATTCATCAAACATCATGAATTTTCCGTCATATTTTCCATCCGATATATCATCAACAAACAGTTTTATCTCTTCCACCGGAATAAGGTATCCAATATTATCAGCCTTTCGCATTCCGCTGAAAACAAGACCTATCATTTTTCCATTCGCCAGGACCGGTCCCCCGCTGTTTCCCGGATTGAGTGCTGCGTCCACCTGAATACGAAGACCTGATGTTTCGTAATAGTAGGGCCGGAACTCTATTCGGGATACGATACCCTCTGTGATGGAAAGGCCTGTCCCTCCCATGGGATATCCATAGGCATTCACTTTTTCTCCCGGCTGGGGAATTATATCCGCCATTTCAAGCGGGGGATATTCTTTAAAAAAATCCTGGTCCTCAATCTCCAGGAGAGCGAGGTCTATACCAGGGGCTATTCCTGTTATATTCGCGGGTATCTTTTCAGCGGACTGATAAGGTTGAACATATACCTGACTCGCATGTATTACAACATGGGCATTGGTAAGGATTTTATTCCCCATTATTACAACACCGGAACCTGAAATCTCGTTCGACGGCATCTTTGACCAGGGATTGAATAGATCAGGTCTCCTCTGGGTTGTGTGTATTTTTACAATGGATTTTTTAGTTTCCTCCTGACCATATACTGAAATATTAAATGTAAAAACTGCCGACATAGCAAAAATTGCCAGAAAAAGCCTGAAACCTGTTTCTGATTTCCTGTTAAGATGCATTCACGCGCCTCCATCCTGATGATTTATTGTATTTAAAACATTGGACTGTCATTTTCCGATTTTTCGGGTATTTCCTGACAAACATCCCAATGCTCAACCAGTTTACCGTCTTCCACTCTGAAAATATCCACAATAGCATATCCATCTTTATCCGGATCGGGTTGAAAATGATAATGTATGGCAACAAGATCATTTTCAGCAATTATCCTTTTTAAATAATAACCGGGCGTTGGATGTATTTCCCAAAAATCCTGAAAAAATTTAATCAGTGACGCCTTTTCATGATTAAGGCCCGGATTATGCTGTTTGTATGATGGGCCCAGTAATTCATCGAGCACTTTAATGTCATGACCTATCATAAATTCATTTAAAAACCGCATTACAAGCATTTTGTTGTGATCAATGGACATGGCAAATTCTCTCCTTTTGATTCAATAGGGGGTAACAACTGCTGGTGGATCGATAATTCACAATTACAGGAACCAATACCATTGTATTGTTAAAATCTCAACGAGATATTTTTCTAAAACCCTGCTTCAGTGCTAGTTAAAGAAGATGTTATGCTGTTTTCTTTTCCTGTTCATGTCCCTGGTCACATGAAATTCTTCTCCCGTTAATGGGTCTCTGCCGGTATAATACATAACTGATGACAAAGTCATTGGTAACGGGATAAATGCCTGTACCTGATTAGGAATAAAATTAAAAAGCCCAAGCATTTCCCTTCTGGCTTTCGTCATATCCCCGTATGTGCATCCAGGGTGGCATGACATAAAGTATGGCACAAGATATTGCTTTTTCCCTGCACCGGCAGTCGATTCCCGAAATTTATTTATAAATTCACCAAGATCATATAATGGCGTTTTTCTCATAGCCCTTAAAACCTTCTCCGAAGTGTGCTCAGGGGCAATTTTAAGCTGGCCGCTGATATGAGATTTTACAATTTTCTTAAGGGAATATTTACTTTCAGGATCACTCATGAAAAGGTCATAACGTATGCCGGAACCTATTGTTACTCTTTTCACTCCAGGAACGGAACTGGCTTTTCCCAGGGTATCTATCCATTTTGCTGTGTTGAATTTTATATTTTTACACAAACCCGGATATAAACAGCTGTCACGGCTGCACTTCCAGTTCGTACTACAGTTGAATTGATACATATTGGCCGAAGGTCCGCCTATATCTGTTATATGACCTTTAAAATCAGGCCCTTTAGCGATCTTCTTTACTTCGTTTATTATAGAGCCCCTGCTTCTGCTTATTATCTTTCTGCCCTGATGAAGGGACAAACTGCAAAAAGAGCAACCTGAGAAGCATCCCCTGTGTGATATAATAGAATTTTTTATCATTTCAAAGGCGGGAACGGATTCTTTATAGGAGATATATGGAAGGCGGGAAAACGGGAGATCAAAAATATCATCAATTTTAATTTTACTTTCAACAGGCGGAGGATTATGGATAATGTATCTTTTGCCGGTTCTCTGGACGAGGACTCTATGCTGTTTTCTGTAAAAAGTTGAATACAGGTCACTAAAGGAGTCTTTATCATTCATAACGTCTTCTTCCCGGGGAAGCATAACAGAATCCTCCGGTACATCTTTAGATAATATGACGGTGCCGGGAATATTCTCCGGCTTCATTCCGGAAGCGTACTTCCGCGCGATTTCAATAATCTGCCCCTCTCCCATTCCATAAACAAGAATATCAGCCCTGGAGTCTTCAATTATTGATCGTCGTACTTTATTGCTCCAGTAATCATAATGGGCTATTCTTCTCATAGATGCTTCGATACCGCCTATTACAATAGGGACATCTTTATATCTATTTTTAATAAGATTGCAGTATGTTATTATTGCTCTGTCAGGGCGCTCGTAACTGGCTTTTCCAGGAGTATATGGATCATCACTTCTTTTACGCTTAAAGGCTGTATATTTAGAGATCATTGAATCAACCGCGCCGCCCGCAACACCGAAAAAGAGTCCGGGCCTGCCAAGGGCATCGATAGATGAAGGATCTTTCCAGTCAGGCATCGAAATGATGCCGACCCTGAAGCCGTTATTTTCAAGAACTCTCCCTATTACCGCGATACCAAAGGCGGGATGATCAACATATGCATCCCCGGTAATAAGTATGATGTCAAGCCGGTTCCAGCCCCTTTTTTGTAATTCGTCCTTGCTGGTTGGGAGAAAATTATTATATGGCATCGATATGATTATTTGCCGGAAGGTTTTATGCTCTTCGGGGGGCTTGTTTTTTCACCGGCCTTCGATTGATAACTCTTCTTTCCTCTGCGGGTGTTTCTCTTCATCTTTTTTTCTACTGGAGTCTTTTTGCCGGGATCATCAATATTTTTAGTCTTGTCGGGAGCCAGTCCGAAAATACCTCCCGGTTCACTGCTCCATCCTATATTTCGCGGTAGCGAATGTACGGGTTTTTTGTCTTTATTCCTGGCGGCATATCTGAGTTTTGGCTTGGAAGGCCTCCGACCCCTCAACTTTTTAGAGCGTACAGCCGGTGGTGCTTTGTCTTCCAGAAACCATTCATCTTCAGGCCAATCTACAGGTATCTGTTTCCCCAGCATTTCTTCAATCGACTCAAGAGAATACACATATGTCTCACAGGCAAGAGAAATCGCCTTTCCTGTTTTTCCTGCCCGCGCGGTACGCCCTATTCTGTGCGTGTAACTCTCGGCGTCCTGAGGGAGGTCATAATTTATTACATGGCTTATATCTTCAACATGAATTCCCCTTGATGCGACATCGGTAGCTACAAGTATTTTTGTTTTCCCCCCTTTAAAGCGTTCCATTAATTTCAGTCGTTTCGGCTGTGGAAAATCACCCGTAATACCTTCAGCGGGATGCCCGTTTCCGTTTAATTTCTTTGCGAGGAACTCTACTTCTGCTTTTGTGTTGGCAAATATAAGTATCCTTGTCCATTGTTCCCGTTCCAGAAGACCTAAAAGGAGATTAAGTTTTTCATTTGACCCGACATGATATAATACCTGATTTATCCCCTGAACAACAGTTGTGTCAGGTGTTACAGATATAAACTCTGGAAGGTTCATGTAACCATATGTAAGCGCAAGAATCCTGTGGGATAATGTAGCTGAAAAAATCAGGGATTGTCGTTTGTCATATTTTGGGAGTTTCTTTAGAATATATTGCATGTCCTTGGTAAATCCCAGGTCAAATAACCTGTCCGCTTCATCAACAACAACAATTTGAATTCCAGAAGTAATAAATATTCCCTGTTTAATATAATCAATTACACGGCCGGGAGTGCATATTACGATATCAGGTCCTTCTCGTAATTTATCGGCCTGTTTTTTATAATCTATGCCTCCTACAACCTGAGCAAATGTTAAGCCGGTATGTTTGCCGATAAGTTCAGCATCGTCATAAATTTGCAATGCAAGTTCACGTGTAGGAGCAACTATCAGCGCTGAAGGTAAATTATTTTTTGTTTCAAGGGAAAGCAGACGGGTGAATATTGTCACTAGAAAGGCAATTGTTTTTCCAGTGCCTGTCTGGGCCTGACCAGCAACATCCTTTCCCGAAAGAGAAACAGGCAGGACCTGTTCCTGGATAGGTGTGCAGTTTATAACACCGGCGTCTTTTAATCCCTTGAGTATTACTTCAGGTATTTCTAGATCTTCAAATTTCGTTTTTGTTAAAAAATCGGGCTCTTTAGCCCGGAAATATTGAAATTGTTCTTCCTTTTCTTCTGTCATATATCCCTTCAATTAAAATGAATTCAAAAAGCAGGATTGTCAGGCTGGAGTACAGGTAATAGATATTTATGTGAAAATGGTGTTACCCGTGATACTCAAATATATCTCAATCCGGGTATTATAATATAACCTTTATCAGGTTTTTACAAGAAATCCTTATAGGTTATGGTATTAGTCCTTCAAATTATTACATAATCATAAGGATTATGTGTAATGGATAGAACCATCCAGACATTTTCTTACTATCACAGCCATGTCCTTCATGGCTACGGGTTTTGCAATCAAGGCTGTAATGCCAATCTCTCTTGTTTTTATTTCATTCAACTGATTATCAAATCCAGTACACAGTATAACAGGAATATCCGGACGTATCATCAGTATTTTTTTCGCGAGTTCATCACCTTTCATTTCAGGCATTGTTAAATCTGTAAATACTAGGTCAAAAGCATTTTTATCCTGCGAGAATATATTCAATGCCTCTTTGGGATCAGTTTTTGATACTACATTGTATCCCAGCCTTCCTAATATGTTTGAACCCAGTTCCGCGAGCAATTTCTCATCATCAACAAAAAGGATCCTCTCATTCCCACAGGGGATATCATCAGGTAAATCAGGCATCATCAAATACTCTACTTTAACTTTTCCAGTAAATATATAAGCAGGTTGTCTTTATTTATTCTTTCCTGCTCCATAGAGTCCCTGTCACGCAGAGTAACTGTATTATCTGACAGAGTCTGGGTATCAATCGTAATACAGAAAGGTGTACCTGCTTCATCCTGCCTTCTGTACCTTCTGCCGATAGCTCCCTTTGAATCATAAAAAACACGAATGTGAGGTCTAAGGTCAGCTTCAATCTCGCGGGCTACTTCAGGCATACCATCCCTGTTCACAAGGGGGAAAATAGCAGCTTTAATTGGCGCTATCTTAGGGTGAAACTTCAAAACAACGCGGTTTTCAGCATTAACCTCCTCTTCCCTGTAGGCATCGATAAGAAAGGCCATGAAGGATCGGCTCGCGCCGGCGGATGTCTCTATAATATAGGGTATAATTTTTTCCCGGGTTTCTTCATCAAAATATCTCATGGATTTGCCGGAGTATTCCTCATGGCGGCTGAGATCAAAATCAGTTCTATTATGAATGCCTTCTATCTCGCCCCATCCAAAAGGAAACAGATACTCAATGTCAGTTGCCTCCTTGGCATAATGGGCGAGTTTATCTTCAGGATGATCATGATATCTGAGCTTATCGGATGTCATACCAAGGGATTTAAACCATCCAAGCCTTGCCTCTTTCCAGTATTTGTAAAATTTTTCATCATCCTCGGGTTTGACAAAATACTGCATTTCCATTTGTTCAAATTCTCTTGTACGGAAAAGAAAATTTTTCGTGTTAATTTCATTTCTAAAGGCCTTACCTATCTGAGCTATTCCAAAGGGTAGTTTCTGCCGGCTTGCCACCTGGACATTTAAAAAATTAACAAATATCCCCTGGGCGGTTTCGGGCCTGAGATAAACAACATTATTTTCACTCTCTAAAGGGCCCACAAAAGTTTTAAACATCAGGTTGAACTTGCGCGGTTCCGTAAATGAATCAGCTGTACCGCAATTGGGGCAGTTAACAAGGGTAAGAAGATCAAATACAATAGAATTATTCTCAAGTATTTTTTCAATCTTTTCATTCAATGATATATCAAGATTGATGATGTCATTAACCGGAAGTTCCTTATCCGAACCTGATACCTTTTCAATAAAGGATTTTAAGATCTTTTCCTTTTTTTTATCCGTGATTGCCTCACCAAGCACATCCAGCCTGAATCTGGATTTACACTGCCTGCAGTCAACCATTGGATCTGTAAAATTTTCCACGTGGCCTGATGCTTCCCATACACGGGAATGCATTAAGATACTCGCGTCCTGACCTTCAACATCCTCCCTGTAGGTCATAGACTTCCACCATTCCTCTTTAATATTATTCAGGAGCTCGACACCAAGAGGACCATAGTCCCAGCAGCCGTTTAATCCGCCGTATATCTCACTGGACTGGAATACAAAACCTCTTCTTTTTGCCAGAGAAACAACCTTTTCTATTTTCTCACTCCGCTGTTTGTTTTTCTTAGCTATGGTGCACCTCCAAAATATCTATTACTCGTTCAAAGTATAACAGTAATGAAAGTGGGGAGTATATGTGTAATTACGGTCAGGCGTCAAGTATATTTTATGCCCCTGATCCACCACCAAAAATGTCATCTACTGTGTTGCCTGTGATCGTTCCTCCCTGCGACGTACTGTATTGTACGCCTCAGTCGACACTCCCTTGGCGCCTTGCATCTGACACTTTGCTGGTACCCAGGTATTACTCAAAATCCATCAATATCATTGCCTATTTAATAAATTGATAGTGGATTTGGAGTGTTCGGACTTTAGAGCATATGAAATGATAAGGCATACATTATTCTATTATTTTTTGAAGTAATATGTGTTATTTTATCCACATTTATAAATTTATAAATTATCTTATTTATGAATATAAGAGGGGATAGACATAAATGTCAAAATTACCGGAAAATTGTGAAACACCGGAGGAATTAAGAAGAATCAGGGAGAATAGGGTTACGGACGCCATTCATCTTAGAATGCCTGACAGGGTTCCGGTGTGTACGACTATAGGTTACTTTGCCGCTAAATACGCGGGGATACCATGTTCAGCAGCATATTATGATTATGATGCCTGGTTTGAGGCCTACAGGAAGACATTACAGGATTTTCCGGCTGATATGATATTTCCCCAGCCATTTAGGCCTGGCAGAGTCCTGGAGATACTTAATCCAAGGACAATCAGGTGGCCGGGATATAATTCCGACCCCCGATACGGTCATCAGGCCATTGAAATAGACAATATGAAGGCGGATGAATATGAGGCGTTTTTAAGCGATCCCTCTGATTACATATTCAGAACAATTGTTTCACGTACCAGTGAAAACATGACAGGTTTTGCCAGGTTACCAAAGCTGGGCGATCTTGAAAGCGGTGCCATAGCACTGAATATACTTGCAGAGACCTTTTCCAACCCCGAAGTTGCCCACTCCTTTGAAACCCTTATAGAAGCAGGAAGGGAAATTAATAAGTGGAAAGAGAAAACAATGAAATTTGATCAAATGATTTCAGATATGGGCTTCCCTCCCTTTTTTCATACTTTCGCGATGCCCTCATTTGATATCATTTCAAACGGTATGAGGGGATTAAACGGAACCATAATGGACATGTACAGGCAGCCTGACAAAATAATGGCCGCCTGTGAAAAGGTACTTGAACTTACACTCGAGAGGCCCCTTCCCCCGCCGAACGAAAACGGGAATATCAGGATATTCATGACCAATACAAGGGGATCGGATGAGTTTCTTTCAAAGGAACAATTTGACAGGTTTTACTGGCCTACTTTTAAGAAACTGGTAAACACGCTTGTTGAAAGAGGGGGAACGCCCTGTATCTTCTTTGAAGGCAGTTTTACCTCGCGGTTGGAATACCTTCTTGAATTTCCAAAGGGAAAAGTCCTCGCGCGTTTTGATAAAACTGACATATTCCGGGCAAAGGATGTCTTAAAAGGTCATCTTTGTATTGAAGGAAATGTCCCCTCTTCCCTTCTCCAGATGGGTACAGTTGACGATGTAAAGGAACACTGCAAAAAGCTGATAGATTACTGCGGGAAGGATGGCGGGTACATTCTTTCTCCAAGGAGTTCCACGGATGAGGTCAAGCCTGAAAATCTTAAAGCTATGATTGAATTCACAAAGGATTACGGTGTCTATTAATATATACCTGTTTATTGAAAAATGTAGTATATGATAACCCATACATTGAATGAATGATCATTATATAAACTCTAAATATCTTATAAGGAAAATAATATGTTGATAAAAGATTCCATGCGCAGGTCATTACTCATTCTAATCGCGGCATCAGTTATTTTAACCCTGTCATTTTCACCATGCCTGGGAAAGGAACTTAAAGCATGGTCTTTCGGAGTGATGGGCGATACCCAATGGACACCATATGGTTTCAAGGATGGTAAATCTGTCCCCGGCAATGACCCCGAAGGCAAAAATCCCAACTCCGTTTCTGTCTCAATAATCACCCAGTTTAATAAGGAGTTCATAGAAAAAGGAGTCAAATTTGTTATCCAGGTGGGTGATATTACTGACTGGGGTACCGATGAAGCTATCGTTACCCGCGCAAAGGCTGCCGCGGAATTGTACGATGCTGGCATAGGTTTTTTCTGCATGCGGGGCAACCACGAAACATACAGTAACTTATATTTTCGTGACGCGGAACCCAATGATTACGGTATACCGGCTATTCAGGAAAATTTTCCTCAACACCGGGGTATTGGAAAAAATGTTTTCGGTGCATCTAATTTCAGCAGCCCTTCCTCCAGTGAAGCCGACCTTGAAAACATGGCGGCTGAACTGGACGGTTTATCCTATGCCTTTGATTATGGTGAGAATGGAAGCAGCGCAACCTTTCTTGTTATTGATCCATGGGTAACACAAACCCGGTCCAATCCTAATGAAAAACTTCATGTCATATACGGGTATTCAATTAAAGCACAGCAGAAATGGATCAGCGATAGACTTAATATCGAGACAAGAGGAACCAGTCATGCCTTTGTTTTTTCTCATCAGCCATTAATGGCCGCAAACCATGTGGATTCCCCCTTTGGATTTCTCGATTCAAATTTAGAAGACCAGAACATATTTTACAGTGAACTGAAAAGAAACGGTGTCTCTTATTATATTGCCGGTCATGATCATATTCACCAGAGGAATATAGTTAAAAGCCCTGACGGCAATAATGAGGTTGAACAATTGATATGCATCTCAGCCTGTCCTAAATTTTACAGGCCAAGGCCTGATGATTTTGAAGGATGGCATGGGCAGAAATACCGCTCAACAACCCTCTCACAGGAAATTGATAATATCGGTTTTTATATTTTTACGATTGATGGTCCCAATGTAACCGTTGATTACTATTCCGATAGAAAAGGTGGGTTCGTCAGTGGAAACAAATGGCCTGATGGCAGTGGTTCTCTTATCACTCCGGAATTTGAATTTATAAAAAAAGAATCCTGGGGCTACAGTCTTAACTGATTTTAAAAACCCCCTGATTATTTTTTGTGCATTTCTTCAGCAAGTATCATGACTTCATCAGTCTGCTTGGCGATTTCAACCCGCAGACGTTTAAGTTCGGCAAGCTCCTGACTGTCTATTCTGCCGTCACGAATAGCTTTCTTTATTGAACCGGACAAATGTGACACTGCCATAAAAACATCATTGATTTCCTTCTCAAAGCTAGTTGACACTTTGCCGGAATCAGGTTTTTTTAATAATATCCATCCTTCCGGTTCAAGAAACTCCTTAATATCCGGGTCTTCGGTTGCCGCCACTGCCGCTTTTATGAATTCAAGATTTATTTTAATGCGGCCATACAGACAGTCATATATTGTCTGCTGCGACTTTCCTAATATGGAGGCAATCTTTTGTACAGCATGCTTATTTTCTTTCCTGCCTGTTATTATTCTATGGATTTCCGCTGCTATCTCATCATATTCCATTTATTCCCTCCTGGATGAATGACATAAAGTAAATAAAATATAATATTAAACTTTCATTTATATGTATGGGATGGTTTTGACAGACGCTTGAAGTGTTATATATAACTTTTATCTTAAAATAAGTCATCTAATATTTATCATCATATAAAAGTTGAACCTTAATATTTGTTACTTATATTTACTATCAGAACCGGAGGAACACATGCCTATATATGAATATAAATATAATAGTTGCGGGAACTGCTTTGAGCAGATTGTCTTTCCCTCTGATGATGAAGGCTCTTTTGCCTGCAGTATGTGCGGAGAAAAAAATATTAAACGGACATTATCCTCTTTTTCCTGTGTCAGCGCGGACGGGGCATCAGCGGGTTCATCATGCTCATCAGGCAGAGGCTTTTCATGAGCTGATTGATATATTTGGACCGTGAGTCAAAAAAAGGATTCACATTTATATGTGAATCCCATTATTAAAAGGATTTTATTTTATGGAAATTTACTTTATTTTATTGATTATTGTTGTTTATATTCTGCTTCAGACAGTTATATTGCCGAAACTCGGCATTTCAACCTGAATGAGAGAAAGTTGCCGGGACGGCGACAAAAAAACAAACATTAATAAAGCTGATTGAGTAATCAGGCAAAATGGTCCTTTTCAGCATTTAAACCTGATGAAAAGGAAAGAACCAGGTTTTCATCATCTTCACTGGTTATATAGGTTTTTATTTTTTTAACAGCAAGTGAAACAGCCAGGTCAAGCATCTCTTCACTAAACCGTTTTTTTGCGGCCTCCATCTTAAAGTCAGCTTCCTTTTTCGCATCCTCAACCATTTTATCTGCTGCTTTTTTCGCCTTTTCTATTATTTTATTCTTTTCATTCTGGCCGACATTTATGATTTTATCCCGCATGCTGTTAACGCGGTCATCAACACCCTCAAGCCTGGAGGACTCCTCCTCCAGTATGGACCTGGCTTTTTTTACCTCCGCTTCAATCTCACGGATTCTTTCACTGATCTTGTCTCCTTCGCCGCGAAGGAAATTTATCAAAGGCTTTCTGGCGAACCTGATAAAAAGGAAGACGAGTATGCCGAAATTAAAGAAAAGCATAATTTCGTCCCACACTTTTCTGGAAAAGAATATGTACGCCATTACCAGAGCGGCTATGATCAGAACGATAATTAATGTGTATTTATTTAATAGCTTCTTCAACTGGCAAACCTCCTGCCAATAACCTTCTCTGTCAGTTCTCCGGCTAGTTCAGACGCAAAATCCTGTATGCTCTGTCTTGCTTCATCAATCTTATTTTCAATTTCCTTATCAGCCTGATCTCTTATCCCGGAAATTTCACCCTTTGCGGTGTTATAAAATTCTTCCGCCGCGTCATTGGCTTCCTTTTTAAGGAGAGAACTCTCTTCAAGAGCCTTTTTTCTTTCATCCCTCTCAATGGAGACACACTTATCCATCAACTCCCTTGTTTCACTTTCAAGGTCGTTTAACAGTTTCTCTTCATCATCGATATGGACGCGTCTTTTCTTAACCACTTCCATTATAGGCCGAATAAGGATCCTGTTAAGTATAAACAACAGGATCAGGAAATGGATGATCTGCAGAAAAAGTGTTGCGTTAATATTTATCATCTATATTCACCATCCTCGGATTTAAACAACAAAAAGAAGGAGAAGAGCGATAACAAGGGAATAGATGCCGGTTGATTCAGATACTGCCTGGCCAATAAGCATAATCCTGGTTAGAAGACCTGCCTCCTGGGGTTTTCTTCCAATGGCTTCGCAGGCCTTACCCGCGGCAAACCCTTCACCAATACCAGGGCCAATAGCTCCTATACCCATTGCCAGTCCGGCTCCAAGTAACGCTAAACCCCTTACAAAATCAGCACCACTGATGTCCATGATATAAACCTCCTTATAATATAAAAAACATTAATTATTATCAGAATACAAAAAGCAGTAAAAGCGATACAATCAAAGCATATATTGCTGTTGATTCAGTTACTGCCATACCAATAAGCATAGTTCTTGTTAAAGCCGCAAGTTCCGATGGTCTCCTGGATATCCATTTTACAGCCGCGGCTGATGCAAAGCCCAGCCCTATTCCGGGGCCGATTCCGCCGAACCCTGAAGAAAGACCTGCCCCCAGGAGGGCGAGGGATGCTGTTAACGCTACCGTGGCTTCAATCTTTGTAAATATGAGTAGAAGGCTTATCAGGAAGCCGTAAATAGCAGGAGACTGCCCCACGCTGAGACCTATCAGCATAACGCGGTTTGTTTCTGTTGAAAACTCTGGATTTCGTGCAACGCTTTCCACTCCTTCCATTGCGGTAAGTCCGTTGCCGACCCCCGATCCTATGGCCGCAAGACCGGTACCAAGGCCCGCGCCAAGCATTGCCGCCCAGCCCGGGTACAGTGGCTCAGTTGAGAAATCAAGAAAAAGCAGGAGAAATGAGATAACCATACCGAATATTGCCGGAGTCTGGCATACTGCTGAACCGATCAGCATGGTTGTCATTATCTTGGAACTCCTCTCCGGCTGCCGTACCATGCCTACACAGGCATTCCCGGCGGGAAGCCCTGCCCCTATACCAGGACCGATCGCGGACAATCCCATGGAAAGCCCCGCGCCTATATAGATCCAGGCAAAAAGAGCTGATATCCCTGATGGTTTGGTAAATACCAGGACAATAGAAACAACAAGAGCAAAAATAGCCGCTGATTCGGCTATCGCCTGCCCTACCAGCATATTCCTTATTATTTCACCCGATTTTTCGGGTCTTGAAGATATTGCTTCATTGGCCCTGCCCGCAGCAAAACCTTCTCCCACAGCCGCACCGATTGCTCCAAAACCGATCGATAATCCTGCTCCGATATAAAGTGCAGCTTTTGTATAATCTGTTATTTCCAACATACCTTTATTTTACCTGCAGAGAAATATAAACCAGTGTTAGCATTGTAAACACAAAAGCCTGTATTCCCCCTACAAAAAGTCCGAAAAACAGGAGAAGTATAGGAGGAAACACAATGCTGTGTGTAAGATGAGATACCACAAGTATAATGATCGCGCCGCCCATGATGTTCCCGTAAAGACGGAATGAGATAGAAACCACCTTGGCCAGTTCACCTATCAAGTTCAGGGGAAACATAAACCACATTGGGTGACAGTATTCTTTTAAATAACCGGCAAAACCCTTGGCCCTGATACCGGAGTAATGGGCAATAACTCCGCCCAGGAGACCCATGGCAAGAGGCGTATTAAGGTCCTTGGTGGGTTCTTCCAGCTTTGGAATGAGACCAAGCCAGTTGCCCAGTAAAAGAAACATAAACAGGCAACATATCAGGGGGAAGTACTTTGGTGCCCTCTCTTCATCCAGGGCATCAACAGTGAGTTCATAAAAGGCGTTAACCAGAAGTTCGGCTACTACCTGGACCGGATTGGGAATAAGACCCGCTTTCCTTGTTGCCAGAAAGGCAAAAAGAATAAGGGCTGCCATCACAATCCAGGTCATAATAATTGTATCAGTATTAAAGGTCAGATTCATTCCCATAAAGGGCACGGTAAATTGTTCTACGTGAGTTAAATCTTCCATGATCTAAGCCTGGCTACACCTTTCTTGTATTTAAAAATCTGTTAACAATTAAATTGTCAAACAGTATTGCAAACTGAACCATAAAAATGCCAGCCACAGTCCCGAAAAAGTTTAAAGCCTCAACTTTGTAAGAGATAATCAGTGGTATTGAAAGAACGGCAAATCTCATCAGCATATAAAGAAAAGAAAATGCCCCTGCCCTGGCCTTTGTACCGGCGTTTGTTATCTGTCTTTCAATCAGAACGCCCATTATGATAAAATTAAGCACGCTGAATAATGTCCCCAGGATCAGGCCTTTTCCTATGGTCTTTTCACCAATAATGATTAGAATGAATGCTGCAACTATCGCATAAAACATGGCGTTTGTGCAATACTGCTTCTGGGTTTTTTTTATTTCTTCATCCATTCTTATTATTTTCCGGAGGTGATTTCTTTTTTGTCCCGTTAAAGTCGAGGACTTCATCAATCTGACTGTAGACCGTTACACCGCCGCCTATAACTCCAAGGATGATAAAAATGGTAATGAAAAGCCCCTTTGTTCCAAACCATTTGTCAAGGAAATAGCCTATGGTAAAACAAAGCCCAATACTACCTACCATAGTCAGGCCAATTTGGCCGGTTATGGATATATCATCAATAAAACGTCGATGTTTTTTTAAATCAACTATGAAATGTCCTCATTGTTTAAGTATCATCCAATAATAATATCATATTAGGACGACCATTGCAGTCTCTTTTATGGAATATTTCTTCAACTGTAAAGAAAAAAATTACGGGTTTGAATTAAAAATTGATTCTTAAGGCTATTCTTGTAAAATATCATATCAAACAAATAAATTAAAATTCAGAAATATAATGTCGATTTTTACATTAATGGATGTTAAAGTAATTATTATTAACTATATTCAACATAAATTAATGATTTATTCCTATAAGCAGTTCATGTTTTCAGTTTTTGGTTCATGAGCAAGCAATATTTGATTGAGTATAGATCCAGAGTTTATATTTACAACTCAACTCTTACGGAGGCTTTGAATGGCAAAGAATTTATATCTGACATCAACAGAGGCACGTAGCGGCAAGTCCGCCATATGCCTGGGATTAATGGAACTGCTGATCAGAAAAATAGACAGGGTCGGTTTTTTCCGACCTTTAATAAACAGCAGTCCATCGGATTCAGACGATATGGATAATGATATTGAGTTGATATCCCAATACTTTAAACTTGATATTCCCTATTCGGATATGTACGGATGCACTACAAATGAAGCTAAAGAATTAATAGCCCTGGGAAAACATGATGAGCTTACTGAGCGAATTTATGCAAAATACAGCCAGATCGAAAACAATTTTGATTTTGTCCTGTGTGAAGGGACTGACTTCGAGGGATCAACAACCTCTCTTGAATTTGATATCAACGCTGAAGTGGCAAATAATCTCGGCTGCCCCGTACTCCTGGTGGCTAATGCCAATAAAAAGACAGTTAAAGAGACCTTTAACTCAATCGAAATAACAATAGATTCACTTATTGAAAAGGGATGTAAAATTGTATCGACAATAGTAAACAGGACTGATCCTGTAAATGAGAAGGAAATCATCAAGTCCCTTGAAAAAAAATACAAGGAGTCAGGTCAACTTGTATTTTCCATCCCTGAAGAAAAATATCTTGGTAATCCCACATTAGGTGAAATTACTGAAATACTGAATGCAAGAGTATTATATGGACATGATCAACTTGAAAGACACGCGCATAATTATGTAGTCGCCGCAATGCAGATCAGGAATTTTTTAAAAGGAATTGACCATGGGAGCCTGGTAATCACTCCGGGCGACAGGGCTGATGTGATTGTGTCCTGCCTTGCTTCAGTATCATCCGTTAACATGCCTTCTGTATCAGGTATTATGCTTACAGGCGGCCTGCGCCCCGAAGAGACAGTGTGTAAACTTATTGAAGGTATGTCAAATATAATACCGATTATAAGCGTAGAAACCGACACCTTTAACTCGGCAAGGATTACTGACAACATACATGCTGTCATATCCCCTTCAAACACCCGGAAGATAATGAGGGCGCTTGAGATATTTGAAAAAAATGTTTCTGTTGAGGATCTTGCAGACAAGATTATTGAGACCCAGACAACAACAATCACACCAAAAATGTTTGAATTTGGCCTTATTCAAAAGGCAAGAATTCAAAAACAGCACATTGTACTGCCTGAAGGTGAAGATGAAAGAATACTTCGCGCGTCTGATATTTTATTAAGAAGAGAGGTTGTCGATGTCACATTGCTTGGCAATGAAGCCGAGATAAGAAAAAAAATGACACGGCTAGGCCTCAGGCTTGACGGTGCGAAAATAATTGAAGTCAAAAAGAATGATATGTTCGAAAACTATGTTGAAACCTATTATGAACTCAGAAAAGGAAAAGGCGTCACAAAGGAAGTTGCCCGGGATTATATGAGCGATGAATGTTTTTTTGGTACTATGATGGTATACAAAGGACTGGCTGACGGGCTTGTTTCGGGCGCGGTTCATACTACCCAGGCCACAATAAGGCCGGCCTTTGAAATCATAAAGACAAAACCGGGGATTTCGCTGGTATCAAGTATCTTCTTCATGTGCATGGCAGACCGGGTTCTTGTTTATGGTGACTGCGCGGTTAACCCTGATCCCGATGCACAGAAGCTCGCGGAGATTGCCATAAATTCTGCTCAAACAGCAAAAACTTTCGGAATAGAACCCGTTGTTGCCATGCTGTCCTACTCGACAGGAGAATCTGGAAAAGGCGATGATGTGGATAAAGTGAGAGAAGCTACTAAGATCGCAAGAGAGATGTCGAAGGATCTTTATCCCGGTTTGAAAATCGAAGGACCTATTCAATATGATGCCGCCATTGACTCTGAAGTCGCGAAAATAAAGATGCCTGAAAGTGAAGTTGCCGGCAAGGCATCTGTTTTCATCTTTCCTGACCTCAACACCGGCAACAATACCTATAAGGCTGTCCAGAGATCTTCGGGCGCGGTAGCGATTGGCCCTATACTCCAGGGTCTTAAGAAACCTGTTAATGATTTAAGCAGGGGTTGCTCCGTTACGGATGTTGTAAATACCGTCGCTATTACAGCAATTCAGTCCCTCGGGAAAAAAGGATTAATATAAAGAACATAGCGCATCTATCCAAAACCTGGGAATTGCAAAGCATGGATCATCTCCATGGTCATCATTGATCAGGGTTCCAGAGGTCAAGGATTCAAGTAGGTGCTCACACTATGGCTTGATGGAGCGTGGATTACTTGAGAAGAAAGCAAAAAAACAAACAGGTGATTAAATAAGAGGTGATTTTTTTGAAGATTTTAGTCATAAATACAGGAAGCTCATCAATTAAATATCAGCTTTTTAACATGAAGAATCAGGAGGTGCTCTGTCATGGGGTTGTTGAAAGGATAGGAGAAGAAACAGGTACACTTACCCATGAAGTTTTTTCCGGTGAAGGTGATCCAGTAATAAAAACCTATGACGGTTTTATACCTGACCACGAGGCAGGTTTCTCTAAAATAGTAGACTGTCTCATGAACAACGATTTCGGTGTAATAAAAGACAGGAAGGAAATATCAGCGGTAGGCCACAGGGTTGTTCATGGCGGAGAAATATTCAAAAAACCTACAGTCATAAATGACGACGTAATAAAAGCTATAACTGATAACATTCCATTGGCACCCTTGCATAATCCTTCAAACCTGACAGGAATTGAGGTTGCTATTTCTGTCTTTCCCGAATCACACCAGGTCGCTGTCTTTGATACTGCCTTTCACCAGAGCATTCCTCCCCATGCCTTTATGTATGCCCTCCCCTATAAACTCTACAAAAAAGACAGGGTAAGAAGATATGGATTTCACGGGACATCCCATGCCTATGTCACGGAGAAATGTGCTGATTTTCTAGGCAAACAACTGCATGAACTGAATATCATAACTATTCACCTTGGAAACGGGGCCAGTATGGCAGCAATTAAAAAAGGGGAGTGCGTTGACACAAGCATGGGAATGACACCCCTTGAAGGCCTTGTCATGGGTACGAGAACCGGTGATGTTGATCCCGCCCTCCCCTTTTTCCTTGCTGATCATCTTAACATGAATCTCAAAGAGATTGATAATCTTCTCAACAAGGAAAGCGGATTAAAAGGTATGTGCGGTACCAATGATATGAGGGAAGTAATTGCAAAGATGGATGAAGGTGACATTAACGCTGAACTGGCGCTAGATGTTTACACATACCGCATTAAAAAATATATCGGCGCCTACTTTGCAGTACTTGAAGACCTTGATGCTGTTGTATTTACAGCCGGTATTGGTGAACATGCTCCCCGGATCAGGGAATTTTCCTGCAGGGGCCTTCATAACCTGGGTATAAATATCGATATTGAAAAGAATAATATGCCCGGTAACAGTATCAGGGAGATAAGTACGCAGGGAAGTAAAGTAAAGGTGCTGGTTATACCGACAAATGAAGAATTAAGGATCGCGCAGGAAACAAAAAAGATCATTGATTATATTTAGACAACCCGCGGGCTTTTAATTAATATTTCAGGATAAAATATTTTAAAAAAGGAGAGGAAAATGGCTAGAGAGACAATAGTTACAGGCTTCAGACTCAAGGGCAGAGAAATTCTTTCTTCCTATGCAGCATACACAATTGAAGGTGTTATGTCAGCCAGGGTCAAAAGAGGCCGTGACAGCTGGACCATTGAAGAAAGAAACGGTATAGCCAAAGGAACATCAGACGGTGAAAATGAGGCAATATACATACCTAACGATAAGGCTATAAAATCTATCAGAAAAAATATTGAACCTCTTCTGCCTAAAAAAGTTGTTATAAAGAAGCCGAAAGATATTTTCGATGCAGTGGAGAAATTTGATCTGAAGCTTATTGAAAAGGCGGGACCGAATAAGAAAAAATGGGGAGGGAATGCCTGCCTGGCATCCTCCACTGTTTTTTTCCAGACACTGCTCAAGGCATCGGGGTATCAGCCATGGCAGATGCTCGCTCCCAGAGGTATGAAGAAATTTTACATGCCTAATGTGGGTTTTAATATGGTCTGCGGCGGCGAGCATGTTCCCGGAACGAAACAGGACATTCAGGAGATGTTCTTTTTTGCCATGAAGGAAAAATCCATTAAAGATGTCTTTTCTCTGGCAATAAAGTTCTTTAAACAATTTGAGAAAAATCTGGTGAGGGACGGTCTTCCAACAGGAACTGCCAAGGAGCGGGGTTTTGTCTTTCCTGTAAAGGATAATTATGAAGGTCTTAAACGAATTAAGGAATGCGCTAAACAACTGGGATTAAAGGCGGCTGATTATGCCATAGGAACCGATAACGCCTTTTCCGAGATCCAGAAGTCCGAAAAGCTAATAAAAAATGGTATGTATGACATGAGGTTTTCCGGATTAGGCATTAAATCCAGGGAAGAACTGATTGAATTCAACGCCAAAATAGTAAAAAGCGCCAGCAATTTTGTGACAATGGAGGATCCCGGATCCGAATCTGATATTGAAGCACATAAGCTGATGAACGCCAAATACGGTAACAGGGTGCAGATTGTTCTTGATGATTGCGCTGTTACCCAGATGCGGTTTATAATCCCATTTCTTGCGGCATCCGAACAGAAAGACCGGGCAGGCAATTCAGCCCTGATCAAACTAAACCAGGCCGGTACTTTTACTGAAACATGTCTTGCCACTGAAATTGTACTGGGGCTTGCGAATGTTGACAGGGTTGAAAAATTTCTCGCGGCGCGTAAAGATCTTAAGGGTGTGATAAAGGAATTAAAAACCCTGGATGTGAAGGATCTTAAAGAGGCAATAAATAATATAAAGAAACTCGGCGCAACCGCGTTTTTCTCTCACCGTTCAACCGAAGGATCATCCGAGTTTCTGCCCTATATGCCCCTCATATATGGTGCCGTGTCTAACAAGATATGGATCAAGGCGGGCGCACCGAACGGTGAAAGAAACCTTCAGAATTACAATCCGATGATAAGGGCAGAGGAGGATATGCGGGAAAAAGGAATAAAAACAGTAGTAACAAACTTTGACGGGTTGCCGGAAGGCGTGAAAATTCCTGCTGTAAGTTAAGGTGCAAAAAAATCACCCCGGAGTTAACATTCGCAATGCTAAGCGAGTTGTAGAGACGGGTTTTAAACCCGTCTCTACGTAATATGGTTCAAGATTCAGATATGCAGGTATAGTGAATTGAGTACTGCCTTCAAAAAGAAAAGGACATTTAAAACAACTGAAACAGTCCATAACAAAGAACCGGTCTACAGCAGGCCTTTACTTGATATATCTTCATCCTCAAAAAAAAGACTGTTAAAGCGACTTACTCTGCTATACGGTGAAAGAACAGCAGAGGCAAATATGCCTGAACTTGAACGGATACTCCAGGCCTATTACGCCCACAAGCCCTTAGCAATGATTGAGCGTGAAAGGGATTTTGTTCCTGAAAACAGGTTCACGGAAGAAGATATTATCCTTATTACCTATGGTGATCTTGTCCGGGGTTCTGAAAGATCCCCTATTGCCACACTTGCTGAACTTTGTGATACATACCTTGAGGGGACGGTAAACACGCTACATATCCTCCCCTTTTTTCCATATTCATCTGATAAAGGCTTCTCCATCACGGATTTTGAAGAAGTTGATCCCAGGCTTGGTACATGGAAAGACATTGAAGACCTTGAAAGCCGTTACCAGTTGATGTTTGACGGCGTGATAAATCACGCTTCCTCGAAAAGCAGGTGGTTCCAGGAATTTCTAAACGGCAATCCCTTTTTCTGGGATTTTTTTATTAAATTCAACTCGCCTGATGAACTTCCCGAAGATGAACGGAAAATGATCTTCCGCCCGCGCACATCTGACATCCTGACTGAATTTCAGACTATTAATGGCCCGAAATGGGTCTGGACAACATTTTCAAAGGACCAGGTTGATCTTAATTATTCAAATCCTGATGTACTTCTTAAGGTAATAGAAATTCTTCTGCTCTATGTGAGGCATGGCGCGGATATTATAAGACTTGATGCTGTTACATATCTGTGGGCGGAGCCGGGTACAAAATGTGTACACCTGGAACAGACCCATGAAATAGTAAGGCTGTTCCGGGATATCCTTGATATAGCGGCGCCAAGTGTAGCTCTCATTACGGAGACGAATGTACCCCATGATGAAAATATTTCATATTTTGGTAATGGATCTGATGAAGCGCAAATGGTTTATAATTTTGCCCTCCCCCCTCTTGTTCTTCACACATTTTACAAAATGAACTCAGAGGCTCTCACCAATTGGGCGAAGAACCTCCAAAAACCTTCAGACACGGCTACTTTTTTTAATTTTCTCGATTCACATGATGGCATTGGCGTCATGGCGGTAAATAACATACTCAATCAAGATGAGATAGAATTTATTGTCAGGAAAGTTCAGAAGCACGGGGGATTTATATCATACAAAACAGCAAAGGATGGAACTGAAATACCTTATGAATTAAACATTACCTGGTTCAGTGCCCTGAACCTGGTAAACAAATATGAAGAAGATGTTGCTTTTCAGGTTAAGAGATTTGTTGCATCCAGGTCTATTGCCCTTGTTATCCAGGGAGTACCTGGAATATATTTTCACAGCCTTATGGGGAGTCAGAACGATATTGCCGCGGTTATATCCAACAATTCGAAGAGGGATATAAACCGGACAGTACTGGATGCCGAGGCTATTTTCAAGGAACTGGAAAATCCTTCTTCAAAAATTTCAATGTTAAGCAGAGAACTTGGGCGTTTGATTATACTGAGAACACGCAGGAAGGCCTTTCATCCAAACAGTGATCAGAAGGTTCATATGATTTCAAGCAATGTTTTCGCACTCCTCAGGAAATATGACGAAGACAATGTTTTGCTGGCTGTTACTAACATTACCGATAAATCCTTCAGACTGAAAATTCCCCTGTCCCTGACTGGAAGGTCGGACCTGAGCTGGTTTGACATTGTAAACCAAAAAGAATGGGTGGTTGAGAAAAAGAATATATGCATTGCCATGAAACCCTATGACATAGTCTGGCTTGAGCCATATCATGAAAAGGCTGATTCGAAGCATTAAAATTCACTTTTTCTTTTCATTTTCAGATTTAACCACAGCAAAAAGATTCATTTCCTTTTACAATTTCATGCAAATATTGATTTTTTTTTACGGATACTACCGCCAGCCCGTATACTGCCCTCTGTAAATCTGTTTTATTGAATCATTGAATACTTTAAAATATCAATGCAGTGTAATTGGATACAAAATGACCACTGGTAAGCAGGCCTGCATACTAAATACCCATATTTGAAATGTCAAATTTATATATTTAATAATGTTTAGCTTATATTACATATATATAACTTATTTATTATATAAAAAAGCATCTGGCACAATATTTGATTATATTATTATGTCTGCATAGAATATACATAGAATCGGAGATTGGGATTTTAAGAGATTTTAATAAACATTTTTTTTAAACCTTGATTAATAAAAGTTATTGATGTATCAAGCTCGCAGTTTTTTGAGCATTATTAACCATATTTAGGAATATTATGAAACACAGAATGTATAAATTACCATCTATTTTTCAAAACTTGATTCAAGAGAGGAGATGTCTGGCTGTCTGCTTCAATATATTGCTCCTTGTTTTAGTGTCCGTTTCTTTTATGGGCTGCACCGCTAAACGTCATCGGTTAAAGGCAGATAAAACCGCCCTCGCGATAATCGAAAAAAAACAGGAAGAAGTACTGGGAAAATCGGATGAGTTCAGCATCGAAAGACCCAGTGATATTCTGAGACGACGACTACTCACAGAGCAGGAACTTGCCATGTCCGGTAAAGGTTCGCTCGGCACTGATGCGCTGGATAAAATACGCCACTGGCCGGAAAAAAATTATCCCGCAGCAACTAAATCTTCTGAAATAAAAGTGGAAATCCCGGAAAATGGAAAGCCGCCTTTAATAAATTTTACACAGGCATTACAGATTGCAGCTGAAAACAGTTTTGACTATCAGACTCAAAAGGAAAATCTTTTCCGGTCCGCACTCACTCTTGATTTGTCACGCAATGAATATGATTTTAAAATAGATGTATCAGGCGACACATCAATCAGTGTGGATAAATCCAGAGCTGACACGGTCAAAGGCCTTGAGCACAGCGGAAAACTCAGCCTCTCAAAAACTCTTAAGGACGGATCCAGGCTTGCAGCAAACCTTGCACTGAACCTTGTAGACCTTCTTACACAGGAAAAGTTTTCAGCTTCAGGCATTCTTGGTGATGCATCTATTTCGATTCCTCTCCTCAGGGGATCAAAAACCTACATTTACTCCGAGAACCTTACACAGGCTGAACGCAATGTAGTTTATGCTGTTTATGATTTTGAAAGGTATAAAAAAACTTTTGCAGTTAATGTTGCCACCAACTACTTTCAAGTCCTCAGGCAGATCGATCAGATGAATAATTCTGCAGAAAATTATAAAATTACTATAGCCTCTGCCAGAAGAACACGCAGGCTGGCGGATGCCGGAAGAATTACTGAAATTGAGGTTGACCAGGCTGTGCAAAGAGAACTCAGTGCACGTAACCGATGGATATCATCCAAGGAGCAATTCAAAAACAGGATGGATTCCTTTAAACAGCTTCTGGGGCTTCCACCAGATGCATCAATCGAGCTTGACAGGTCTGAACTTGATAAACTTATTTCCTACATTTCGAAAATAGTGCCGACAACCGGCGGGGAAGATGTATCTGAAACAGGGGGTGAAATTCCTGCTGCAGATGCACTGATTGAACTTAAGGAACCTGACAGATCAAATGCCGGTCCTATGGAAGTGGATGAAAGAAAGGCTATTGAACTGGGTCTTCAAAATCGTCTTGACTTTAAAGTCTCGGAAGGAAAAATTTATGATGCTCAAAGGGCTGTAATAATAAAAGCCGACGCACTTGGAACTGAACTTACCTTTTTAGGTCAAGGCAGGTCAGGATCATCAAGGTCACTTGGAACAGCAGGCATGGATGATGCCAGGCTGGAACCCAGTAAAGGTTTTTATAGCGCGATTTTAAGCATTGATCTTCCATTCGAAAGAACCTCTGAAAGAAAAGCTTACAGAGAAAGCTATATCTCTTATGAATCGGCTGTACGAAACTTCCAGAAACTTGAGGACAATATCAAACTATCAGTTCGGCAAAGTCTTCGTTCAATGTCAGAAGCAAGGGAAGGTCTTAAGATACAAAACAGGGCAGTTGCAGTAGCAGAAAAAAGAGTAGACAGCACCACATTATTTTTTGAAGCAGGACGTGCTCAGATTCGTGATCTTCTTGAAGCCCAGGAATCACTTCTCACAGCAAGAAACTCGCTGACTTCCGCTGTTATTGATTACAGGGTAGCTGAACTTGAATTTCAACAAAATACGGGACTACTTGAAATAGACAAAGAAGGTCTATTGCTTGAATATTCCCCGGAGGATAAAAATAATGCTGAATAAGGATGAATTAATAAAGAATATTAAAGACAATACAATAATCAAGATTATTAAAGATAAAATTAAAGAAAAACCTCTGTACGGGGTTATTGCCGGGGTAATTATTTTCATTTTTTTAATGCTGATACTGGCTTCATTATTTGGAGACAGCGATGATTCAATGAATGGTTCAAGCTTTAAAGCTAGGAAAGGTCCATTGAGAATAAGTATAACAGAAGCAGGATCTATTCAGGCCAGAGAGAGGATAATTGTTAAGAATGAAGTTGAAGGTAACACATCTATAATCTACATCGTCGACGAAGGAACTAAAGTCAAGAAGGGAGATCTACTCGTTGAGCTTGATTCCAGCAATCTTGTAGACCAGAAAATCGACCAGGAAATAAAAGTCCAGAACGCGGATGCATCATTTGTTAGTGCACGTGAGAATTTTGCAGTTACAAAGAATCAGGCTCAGAGTGATATCGATAAGGCTCAACTAGCGTATGACTTTGCTGTTCAGGACCTCGATAAATACATTAAAGGTGAATATCCGAACCAGCTAAAACAGTCAGAATCAAAGATTACTATTTCAGATGAAGAATATACCAGGGCAAAAGACAAACTGGAATGGTCAACAAAGCTTTACGCAGAAAAATATCTCTCCGAGAGTGAACTACAGGCTGATCAACTTGCGGAAAAACAAAAGAAATTAAGCCTGGAGCTCTCCGAGCAGGACCTGACGCTCCTTGAAGATTATACCCATAAAAGAAAGATGGCTCAGCTCGAAAGTGATGTAAAACAGGCTGAAATGGCCCTTGAAAGAACAACCAGAAAAGCAAAGGCTGATATTGTTCAGTCGGAGGCAAACCTTAAGGCAAAGGAAGCTGAATTCAACCGCCAGAAGGATAAGTTAAAAAAAATAGAAACTCAGATTATCAAGACAAAGTTGTATGCTCCTGCTGATGGTCTGGCTTTATATGCCACAAGTCAACAGAGTGGAGGCCATAGATTTGGTCGTTCGGAAGAACCTCTTGATGAAGGCTCAAGCATTCGGGAACGCCAGGAATTAATACATTTACCTACTACATCAGGGTTTAATGCTGAAATAGGTATATACGAGGCAAGTCTTGATAAAATCCGACCAGGTCTAACTGTTTTAATTACAATTGAGGCATTGCCCGGCGAACGTTTCAGAGGAAAGGTTGTCAGCGTTGCCCCTGTTCCTGATGCAGAAACATCATTTATGAGTCCTGACCTTAAGATATATGACACATTGATAGAGGTTGAAAATACCGAAAACATTAATCTGCTTAAATCAGGCATGAGTTGTTTAGCAGAAGTAATTGTTGAACAGCATAAAGAAGCCATTTATGTACCTGTTCAGGCAGTAATCAGAGTTAATGGAAAACCCACTTTGTATATGGTAGATGGTAACGATCTTGAACCAAGAGAAGTAGAAATAGGCCTCGATAACAACCAGATGATTCATATTAAAAAAGGGCTTAAAGAAGGAGAAGTTGTATCTCTTACACCACCTTTAATGCAGGCTTCCGTCATGGAAGAAGGAAATACATTTATTGAAGGAATTCCTGTCGCTCCCGCTACTGATCCATCAATAAATGCCCATCCAGAATCAAATGAACAAAGAGGACAAGGTAATGATCAATCATCCGGTTTTAGCGGCCCAATGGGGGGCATGAGTGGTATGGGCGGCGGCATGCCTTCAAAGGAAGATATGATCAAGAGAATGGATCAGGATGGAGATGGGAAAATAGCAAAAAGTGAAATGCGGTTTGGTGCTGAGAGATTCGATGAGATGGATAAAAACGGAGACGGTTTTATTGAAGCTGATGAGTTTGAAATACCATCATTTGGCGGAGGTGCTCAGGGAAGACCTGGTGGTGATATGGGGAATAGACAGATGCCGTCACCGGAGGAAATGATGCAGAGAATGGACCAGAATGGAGACGGCAAGATAGAAAAAAGCGAAATGCCTTCTTTTTTTTCTGACAGGTTTGAGGAGATGGACAAAAATGGAAACGGTTTTCTTGAGGCAGGTGAATTCGAAATGCCATCGTTTGGAGGAGGCCGTTCCCGAGATTTCAATGGCCCTCCAGGCGGTATGCAGGGTGGCAGTTTCGGCGGTCCTCCCGGAGGGTCCAGATGAACGGGAAGGACACAGGCGATTCAGTAATTAAACTTGAAAATGCCTATAAGATATACCCTA
Organism: Thermodesulfobacteriota bacterium; assembly: GCA_042573485.1. Classification (GTDB taxonomy): domain Bacteria; phylum Desulfobacterota; class DSM-4660; order Desulfatiglandales; family HGW-15; genus JAAZBV01. Next base: position 29,315 of record JBHPCX010000019.1, read on the forward strand.
TGGGTTCCGAAGAAGTAAGGGCCCTTGACGGAGTTGATGTTTTATTTGACAGGGGAGATTTCTGGGCAATTATGGGACAGAGCGGTTCCGGTAAAAGCACTATGATGAATATTCTCGGCTGTCTGGACAGACTAACCAAAGGTCATTATCTTTTAGAAGGAGAAGATGTAAGTCAACTTGATGATGACTCCCTAAGTGAATTCAGGTTGCGTCATCTTGGTTTTATTTTCCAGAGTTTTAACCTTATCCCCCAACTATCAGTGCAGAGAAACATTGAGCTGCCCCTTTACTATCTCGGATGGGATGCTGAGGAAAGTGCTGAAAGATCAAAGGAACTGGCAATATCTGTTGGTCTTGGAGACCGTCTGGATCATCGCCCCACACAACTTTCGGGCGGACAGATGCAGCGTGTGGCTATAGCCAGGGCACTGGCAAATGATCCTCTGATCCTTCTCGCGGATGAGCCTACCGGGAATCTTGACACTGCAACAGGGAAGCAGATTATTGAAATGCTTAGAGAGCTTAATAAACAGGGTAAAACCATAATAATGGTAACCCATGAACCTGATATAGCCGAAAATGCAAAAAATATACTTCACATGAAAGATGGCAAAATAGAGAGAATACAACAAAATGGCAATAAAAGAGAGAAAATTTTATCGTGATGTTCTTCTTGGTATAGAGAATCTGCTGCTTCATAAACTGCGGTCTTTTCTGACAGCTCTTGGCGTAATATTTGGTGTCGGCAGCGTTGTTGCAATGCTTTCTGTAGGTGAAGGTGCAAGTAAAAAAGCTCTTGATGAAATCAAGAAAGTGGGGAGTAACAACATAATAATCAGCTCCATGAAACCACGGGAAGAAGAATCTGTAAATTCTTCTATGGGTCGTCCTAGCGCAGTTGTGTATGGGTTGACCTATAAGGACTTCGACAGAATATACAAAACATTTGAACCGATACAGACCGCCGTTCCGGTGAAAGAAGTTCGTAAAGAAGGAAGACTGGGTGAAAGGTCACTTGAACTTAGGGTAGTGGGAACAAATCCGGATTGGTTTGAACTTGTAAAGAGACCCGTTGTGGCCGGAAGAGTGCTTATAAAAGCCGACATGACCCATCGTTCTGCAGTAGCAGTGTTGACCGAATATGGTGTGAGACGCCTGCTTGCAACAAGAAATTCAATAGGTGAAAATCTTAATATAGGACAAAACAGCTTTGAAGTTGTTGGAATAGTAAAGAGTGAATCCAACTCAGGATCAGACGTACAACTCCCTGACCAGGAAGTTGATGCATACATACCATTAGCGGTAGCCAGGGAATACTATGGTGATGTCAATATTAAACGCACCTCAGGATCTATGGAGATAGATGCGGTTGAGCTTCACAGGGTTATTGTTCAGGTGGATGACATAAATAATGTGGAATCCACTGCCAATGGAATTGAAGCAATGATGAATAGGTTTCATGGAAAGGTAGATTATGAAATGAGTGTACCCCTTGCTCTTCTTCGCCAGGCAGAATCAACAAAAAGGACGTTTAATATTGTTCTTGGATCAATCGCATGCATAAGCCTGCTTGTTGGCGGTATTGGTATTATGAATATAATGCTGGCATCTGTTACAGAAAGAACACGTGAAATTGGAATAAGACGGGCAATAGGTGCAAAAAAGAAACAGATTATTGTTCAGTTTCTCATTGAAACTGTGGTGCTTTCAACAATCGGCGGAATCGTGGGCCTGGGTCTGGGGATATTTATTCCTATTTTAATTGAACTTTTTGCTGGTATGCCTACTGTTATTACACCAATAAGCATTATTCTTCCCTTTGTGATAAGCATAGGAATTGGCATTGTATTCGGTATATATCCTGCTGCAAGGGCAGCGGAAGTTGATCCTATAATAGCACTGAGGCATGAATAGGCAAATAGAGCGTAACAAATTTATTGTTTTTCCCGGCACATCAGTTATATAATCCATTCTTCATGTGTAACATCTCCCTGAACGATTAAACCCTGCGTAAAAAGGAATTGTTTTGCAACTTGATCTGCCTCCGTCAAATTCAATTAAAACAATAAACGAAGAAAAAATTGAAAAACCCGGCATCACAAACAGATTAACTACCTTTCACTCCCTTAAATATGTAGATTTCAGGTGGCTTATACTCGCAAACCTGATGTCATTCATGTCTATAGGAATGCAGCAGATCAATCGCGGCTGGCTGATACTGATACTCACGGATGACTCACCCCTTGCCCTTACCTTTGTTACAATGGCCTTCGCCCTCCCCATGACCTTTGTCTCACTCCTGGGCGGGGCCCTGGCTGACAGAATTCCCAGGCGTAAATTGATGATAGTAAGCCAGATTATTGGTGTAATCATGGTATTTCTTCTTGCAACCCTTGATTACACAGGCCTGATCAGATACTGGCATCTTATTGTGATTGGTGTTGTGAACGGCTCTCTTGCGGCTACGAATATGCCGAGCAGGCAGTCTATTGTCTCGGATATTGTGCCTAAAGAGGAGTTGATGAACGCGATTTCACTCAGTAACTCGGCAATGAACGGCACCAGGATAGTGGGCCCCGCCCTTGCGGGAGTGCTGATAATGTATATAGGTACAGCGGGGGTTTTTTACCTGATAGGAATATTGCAGATTATCTCTGTATTCTTCGTATACTTGATGGAAACAGGCAAAAAAGCCACGGGAAGTAGTGATAAAAGCGTTTCAGGAGATATTTTCGCCGGATTCCGATATGCCGGGAAAAACCCCGTTATCCTGGGACTCGTTTTACTCTCTCTTGTCCCGTCTATTTTCGGGTTTCCCTACATATCTCTTATACCCGCCTGGGCAAGAGAGGCTTTAGATGCGCAATCCGACGGACTGGGGTATTTAATGACAATGATGGGATGCGGATCTCTTTCAGGAACACTCATACTTGCTTCCGTGAAGCAGATTAAAAACAGGGGCGTATTTCTGATTATAAACGGATTTTTATGGGGGTTTGCCCTGCTCTTCTTTTCGGGATGTGAATCCTACAGTACCGCGCTGCCCTGGATTTTTGCAGTCGGTTTCATAAGCTCTATATTCATGGCTCTCAATAATACTCTTATGCAGATAAAATCATCGGATGAAATGAGGGGACGGATGGTAAGTCTTTCCATGATGACTTTCGGCATAATGCCCTTGAGCGCTGTTCCCTTCGGCGCACTCGCGGAATATATCGGGACTCCGGGGTCTTTAATGATCGCCGGTGCTCTCCTCTGCGTTTTTATGTTGTTTTTTTATGTTTTTACACCTGGTTTCCGGAGGTTATCCCGGTAGAATATTATGTCAGATATGTCCCCCACTGCTCCGCGGTATCTCTGATATACCCTTCAGGAACTTCAGTCATTATCCTGTTATGACCGGGCAGCAGAATATCAACTTCAAGTTCTGCCAGGCGATTCAACGATTCCATATGCTGAACCGGATCAGCGCCGAAAAGATCAAATCTTCCGATAGCATAATCAGCATAAACCACATCCCCCGGAATCAACGCTTTTATCCCTTTATTATACAGGGCAATACTCCCGGATGAATGACCGGGTATATGAATTATCTCCCATGACATACCCCCTATTTCAAGGAGATCACCATCATTAAGTTTTCTATCAACCTTGGATTTAAAAAGTCCATCCTTCAGATTATACTGTGTCTGGCACATATTCTTGAAAATGTCCATTCCGTACACTGCCCTTTCATCACCTTTCTCAAGAAGGTCTGCTTCCGATGTGTGTACCCATAGTTCAATTTCAGGTATTGCTTCTTTTAACTCATGCAGGCAGCTTATATGGTCAATATGTGTATGGGTCATTATTACCCTTTTTATGGCCGTAACATCTATTCCCAGCTGTTCAAAAGCATTCAACTTGTAGGCTGCTTTTCCAACAAGGCCGGTGTCTATCATAGCCAGGTCATTTGTTTCAGGTTTGCCAATGATATAGACATGTGAATCGGGTACCAGGTCATCCCTGCCTTCAATGAAATAAACACCTTCTGTTACTTTACTCATATTATTATCTCCGGTTGTTTTTGCTTGTCATGTTTTATATTTTAAAAACATACCCTATAAAACAATGTGCTTCAAGATTTATGTAACCACCCTCTACATTGAACTGATTGACATCATATAATATGATACCTATAATTTATGATATTTTTAAATTCAGTTCTAAAGGAGTTGTATTATAATATGCTTGATTACGCAGAGGGCGAAGGGATGCATTACGAAGGACATTGCATAAGACCTCCGAGCGAGGCACACAGCATTCTTCTGCAGGTTACCCTTGGCTGTTCACATAACAAATGTACTTTTTGCGGCACATTTACTGATAAACTATTCACGATAAAAGATAATGACATAATTTTAAGTGATATCAAGTACGCTTCCAGGTACATGAAACGGCAGAACCGCGTTTTCCTCATGGATGGAGATGCCCTTATTGTTCCGCAAAAGAGGTTAATGTGGATACTTGATCAAATTAAGGAGCATCTTCCATGGGTCAAACGGGTAGGCGCCTATGCCAACACCAAAGGCATCAAGATGAAGTCCCTTGATGAACTTATTGAATTGAGAAAGAATGGTCTTGGAATACTGTATCTTGGCGTTGAAACGGGTGATGACGATATCAGAAGGAAAATAATCAAGGGATCTACTGCTAAAGAATGCATTGAATCAGGACGAAAGGTAAGGGAAGCAGGAATAAAATTATCTGTTACAGTACTCCTGGGTATAGCAGGCAGTGAAAAATCCCTTGAGCATGCCAGAGCAACAGGAGAATTATTGAGCGCAATGGATCCGGACTATATCGGTGCACTCACGGTAATGCTCGTTCCTGGCACTCCTCTATATGAAGAACATGAAAGAGGTGAACTTGCACTGCCTGATGAACTGGGGTTTCTGAAGGAACTGAGAGAAATGATCTTTAATACAGATATCACCAGAGGTCTTTTCTTCTCCAACCATGCCTCTAATTACCTTCCAATAAAGGCGAGATTGCCCCGTGGAAAACAGGAAGCCCTTGATCAGATAGATATGGCAATAAATGGAAATGTTAAATTAAAACCTGAGTGGATGAGAGCTCTTTAATAAAGTGAGGGATAATATGAAACATTTTAAAACTACTTTGTACCTTTCGATATCCATGGTTTTTTTCTGTCTTCTACCCTGCCAGGCAATCGGGGCATCAATTGGTAAAATTACTTTTCTCCAGGGGAATGTTGATATTACAAAACCTGAGGAAAAGGCCCAAAAGGTAAAAACCGGGGATGGCGTATATGAAAAAGACATAATCAGGACGAAAAGCAACGCTAAGTGTGAAATAACCTTCAATGATTCCAATATTCTCAGAATAGCCGGTTCAAGCAGGGTAGCAATTGAAAGCTATTTTATTGAAGAGGATGATAAAGATACCATTTTTAACCTGTCCAGGGGAAATATACAAAATATTGTAAAAAAGAAACTGGCTTCTCTCTTTGGATCAAAAAGCAGGAGAAAATTTGAAGTTCATACTAAAACCGCGGTTGTCGGTGTAAGAGGCACGGATTTTTTCACATATTATACAAAAGGTATAAGCGGAGCTACCTTTAAAGAAGGCTCCGGGTATTGTTACAACCTTCAGACTCCTGATCAAATATACCTTATTCAGCCCGGTGAGACCTTTATCCTCACAGGTCCTGACATACAGCCTGTCTTAAGACCGGCCACATCCAGCGAAATATCTATCCGTGAACAGAGCACATCCCCCACAGAAAAAGATAGAGATGCGTCAGGCGTTGATTCCGATACAGGCATATCCGCGGTTAATGCCGATACTGGTTTTACCCCGATAGATGTCAATACAGGCATTTCCGATATTGTTAGAGGGACCGCTGTAGAAGAAGATATCAAGGTAGACAACCAAAGATTGCTTGAAAAGGGTATTGACGACCGGCTGCAGACAATTGACCGGATTGAAGAACAGAGAATTGATATCCCGCAGACTGTTCCGGGAACTGATCAGATGGAACCCTATCATTGATTCAATAACGCTTCAGTTAACAGCCATCCCTAAAAGGGGTGGTTGTTAATTCTCAAACTGATATCCCAATGTAAACATCAAAGTCCTGTCGTTTTTTTCCCTTCCTAAAGGGGGGCTTTTGTCCCAGTCGTGATTATACTGCAATGTGGCATTTATATTCTTAAACAGGGGAATTCTGATACCAGTCCTGCTTTTTATAAAGATATCATCGGTATCTTCTATACTTACAAAACTTTCGTGGAAGTGAAATAACTGGAATGCTTTATCATAAAAATACCTGTCATAATTGATTGACCACCTGCCGGATGAGTAGGATTTATCGAGTGCTGTTTCATAGTCCTCGTTTACATAATTGAGACCTGTTTCGAGAGAAAGGTTTGTTATCGGACTCTCAATGAACTGGTAGCCGGATCCTATTCCTATAAGACTTCTTAAATCCAGTTCTTTGAATTCATCCTTCTCAAACTGCGCGTTACTGTAAAGAAACCATTTTTCTGAAAGAAAATGGTCGTATTTCAGGTATGCAAGAGAATTGTTTTCTGTTCTGTTTCCGCTGTCTTCAGACTTATTCAACTCACCTCCTGCCGTATACCTGTTTTTATCTGTCCTGGCTACAAATTCACCGCCAAAATGCTGTGTATCCTTTTCAGTATTCCCTCTTGATGATGTAATACCGAGATTGAGGCGGGATTTTATCTTGACTGCCGGTTCTTGGGCAGGAGGCTCCGGATTAATAGCCTTTACATCCGCCAGAGCAAAGGACATCTTTTCAGCTATCTTACCCGTGCTAAGCCTCATCACACCGTTTTCCGCTTCCCGTGTGCTCCCATTTATCAAGGTATCGTCATTCAGCAGCACTGATATTTCTTTATCAGCTCTCAGGCCGACAATCTCATTCCAGATTATGTTTATCTCGCCCGAATAGGATGTTTCAATAATAAGCTTGCTGTCTTTCATATTAAGAACCTTCCCTGAAATCCGGTCTCCATTTTTTAGGAAAACTTCATCAGCCATTGAATAATCACATGTTAATAAAGCTATAACAGGAAGGATAATAAGCAGTCTCCTGAAAAAGATCTTCATACTCAGCTCCTTGATATTTGTTTTTTAATTTATAATGTTAGATTAATGATTGTGTAAATGTTTTAATCTTCTAAACATTTATTAATATAACTTTCACATAACAATGATTCAATAAATTATTGCGTTTGGTTTATTTAATTATTGTTTGGAAATATTACAGCATTCATGGTAAAAATGTGAAGTGTTTACTTTAAGATGAAAATTAGTAAAAACAGTCAACCTGGTAACTGTCTCTACAAAGGCCTCATGGAAAACCAATAGAAAAGGATGAATAATGAACCTGCAACGCATGTTAAAGCCGAAAACCATGGCAGTTATCGGTATTTCTCTCAGCAATGACAGGCACCCCGCAAATATTATTTTTACAAAGAACTATTTCAGGCAGCCCGTAAAGGTTTACCCGGTTAATCCCAGGGGAGGCAAATTTCATGGAGTAACCGTATATCCAGGTATTTCAGAAATTCCTGACAAAATAGACCTTGCTGTAATAGCTGCCAGGGCGGAATTCTGTCCGGATATTCTCAGGGAATGTATAAAGGCTTGTGCTGGAGGCGCCGCGATTATTTCAGGAGGATTTGCCGAGACTGGAAAAACTGACTTACAGGAACGGATAGTTCAATTATCAAAAGAAGCTGAATTTCCATGTATTGGTCCTAATTGTCTCGGACTATATGTCCCTGAAAATATAGATACATTTTTTCTCCCGTCGGAACGGATGATTAAGCCGGAAAAAGGTAACGTAGCAATTGTGAGTCAAAGCGGCGGTATTCTCGTTGATCAAATGGTGAAATTCGCCGGCGAGGGTGTTGGGATTTCACTGGGGTTGAGTATCGGGAATAAAGCTGTAATAGGTGAAATGGACCTCCTGAATTATCTTATTGAAGATAATGAGACGGACGTAATCACTTTTTATATTGAAGGTTTTGGAAAAAATGAAGGCCGTGAATTCATGTTAGCCGCGGGTAAAAGCCCCAAGCCTGTAGTTGTCTTGAAAGCAGGGAAAAGTGCCGGTGGAAGCAGGGCTGTAAGCAGTCATACAGCTTCTCTTGGAGGAAATTATAAAATATTTTCTGATATTGCAGCTCAGTACAATGTTATCGAAGCTAAAAATGAGCAGGAACTCATCTCATTTTGTGAATCTTTAAGCTGTTATCAGAAGTCTATTGAAGGAGAAGTCGGTATCATAACAGGCAGTGGCGGTCATGGAGCCATTGCTGTTGATTTTTGTGATGAGCGGGGATTGAATGTCCCTGAATATAACAATGAGTACCAGGAGGAACTGAGGTCAAAGCTTTCACCCAGTATAGGAGAGATAGCCTCATTGAGTAACCCTTTAGATCTCACGGGAAGCGCTACTGATGAGGATTTTATACAAATGGCGGAAACCCTTAGCAGATACCCCGAGGTGGATTGTATTCTGCTTCTGCTTTTACCATACCTTCCGGGCATAACCCTTGATCTTGGTGCAAGGTTAGGTCAGGTTTATCAGAATGAAGGAAAACCAATGATAGCCTATGTTCCGCACGTAGAGCGATACAGGATGCTAATTGAAGGATTTGAGCAGAACAAGGTGCCTGTTTCACCATCAATTGAGGGCGCTGTGCTAATGGCAGAAGCAATGAAACGATGTATGACATGTAAATTATGAGAGGGAATATGTATAAAAAGCAAAATATCGTTATGATAATATCCATTATCGTTATATGCGGCCTGGTATTTTCAGGTTATATCATTCTCAAATCAAGCCACGAGAAGGAGCTGGATAATATTAGACGGCAGGAAGAAGAGGCATGGAATAGTAAAACAGAATTACTTCAGGATAAAGTTACAGGCCTGGAAAAAGAAATATCTGTTCTTTCTGGAAATATATCAGAGGAATTAGATATATCCGGTGACCTGGAATATACACCAGGACCGGGGGGTATGTTGGAAAAAGGGACAGAGGAATCTTTAAGAATTGAAGATATTGAACGGCGGATAGCTTCATTTTTTCTGCGGCTTGATGAACAGGGCTATATAAAGCAATATGAGTTAAAAGGCAGTTCATATGGCGAATATGAGGCACTCATTGAAAAGCTCTCATTAAAAACACCCCTGATTGTAAACGAAACGGAATCTCTTTATAATATGTTTTTAAATATCGCCCATTTTTACAGGACTCTCGGTAAAAACCGCCTTACAATGGTCAGGGATGTTCTCATTAATGAGCATGATATTATTGAATCGACAATGAGAGATTTTTATCTATGGTACACATATGATTATGGGGGAGAAAAAAAGATAAAGGGCCGTCCTTCTACTGAAGTCCTGTATGAATATGCTGGATTCTTTCTTAATACCATCGGCGGCAGGAATTATCTGATGAGAAGGGATTCAAAACTTCGCATTCTTACAGCTTACTACAGTATATTATTTCTTGATAAGGCAAATGACCTGAAAAAAAATCCCCATGGTATTGACATTAGACCCCATTTAAGGATGCTCCTGAATGATGTGTCGACATATACCGGTTTTAAATATAAATTTGAATATATAAAGCAAATTAACGGATTGAAGAAAAAATACCGCGTTGAATAACTCCTGCTGGAGCACTTCAAATCAAAAGCTTTGTCGTTTTCCTGCTCAGAATTTCCGTGTATTTAAACCTTTGGCGAATTTATTTTGTTACTCCCCTTTAAAATCTTCAGTTATGAGAACGCCTTATCTCACCCTTTAGTGCCGACGGCAATATCACCGGCTCATTCCTTTTTCATAGCAATTTCAAGCAGATATACAGATGCTATGCCATCTTTGATTTAAATTTCTTGATTTATGCATAAAAAAGGAGTAATAAATCTAAGTAATTTAAATTTATTAGAGGACAAGAGTGGGTTAAATAAACATGCAAGCCCTGCTTTCTTTCTTAAAGTGGGGCTTTCTGTTTTAATTATAAGCACATAAAGAAAGGAGATCTGATGGCTACGGTTACTCAAATGGAAAACCAGTTAGATCAGGAGAAGAAAAAACTGGCTAAACTTAAAAAGGAAGTAACAGCAACAAAAGCCAATATTAAAAAATTAGGATCAGAATTTAAAAAAGCCAGAGCTGAGACAATCGCTAAGGTCGCGGAAATGAGAAAAGCAAAAAAACGTAGGAAATTAAAAAGAGCAGCAGGAAAAAAGTAATGAATGACTGAATATGGCAGGTATAATAAACCATTTTTAAATAGTTACCTGAAACAGACATTTATCAGGAATAATGCAGGCAGGAACCCGGGAAGGATATAATATGAGAAATATCCTTATTGCTTTGAACTGGATTCTGGGAAGTATCTTCCTGTTTCTTGGATTAATATTGATTCCGAAAACTGCCCAGGGCGGTTTGTCACTGATTCTTATATCTCTTATACTATTTCCCCCGATAAGAAAATATGCACAAAAAATAAGGAGAAAATAGCTGATTTCAATTATTTAACTCTGTCTTCCACCCTTCCATTGCAATGACCTTAACTGATTTTTTTATCTTCTTAATTAGTTATAAGATAATATCCGGCTTCATTGGTGTCCAAAATAATGTGTAATAATGTATTAATACATGAAAGAGAAAGGCTTAATACTCCGTCATGCCCGTGCAGACGGGCATCCATTGGTTTTTTTTAAATATTTCAAATGGATGCTGTGAAGCATGATCTGCAGTATTAGACAGAAATGGAGGCAATGATTTGAATGGTGCCGGAGGTCGGAATCGAACCGACACGAGCATAAGCTCACAGGATTTTGAGTCCAGCGCGTCTACCAGTTTCACCACTCCGGCTTTAGTTGTGGCTGGATTATAAATGATATGAATACCATGTCAATATCTTATTGACATGGCAGGTCTCCATTGATAATATTTCGAACTTCTCCGGGGCTGTAGCTCAGTTGGGAGAGCGCTTGAATGGCATTCAAGAGGTCGTCGGTTCGATCCCGATCAGCTCCACCAATAAAATCAATAACTTACTGGTTTACGGCTGTTACAGGATGCGATTTTGTGACAGTTTTGTGACAGGTAGGATTTTGGGCGGTTGAGTCTTCATCAATCGCCTTTTTTGTTTGTGAAGTAAGGCCGTTCATTAACTGAATTTCTTCCCGTGCAAACTCCTTAGATAAATGGGCATATCTCATAGTCATTTTAATATCAGCATGACCAAGTATCTTCTGTAAGGTCGTAAGAGACCCTCCTTTCATAACAAAATGACTTGCAAAAGTATGTCTGAGGTCGTGTATCCTGAAATCGTCTATCCCCGCCCTATCTAAGGCACTTTTATAGGCAGTTCTAACGTCTTTAAGGTGTCCTTTGCCATTGTCGGGAAAGAATATACGTTTGAAGTTATATGTGGTTATGTAGTCAACTTTGCCTTACTTATCGTCATATAACACTTTTGAGTCGCCTCAAAGGGGTACTAATACCAAAAGGTATTAACAGTTTTCCGAAAAATCATATTACCCTAATAAATCATAATATTAGGTGACGATGGTTCAAAAAGATCGGCAACACGGCTTATTTTAATTATTTTATAAGCGAGTCCGATAGCTTCTGGAAGAAGGCAAGGTTCTCCGCTTCCCAACCCAGTGGAGTAGGCGTATGGCTTAACTTGACTATAACCGTGTTGTTTTTTGGATCGATATAAATAAACTGATTGTGGAGACCGATTGCCAAATAGGCGTCGGAATCGGGTATCGTCCACCATTGATACTGGTATCCAAGTGCTTGACCTTCCGCCGTAGGTTCATAGCCTTCATCAGGCACTGTGGATTTCTTCACCCATTCTGCAGGAATAATCTGGGTCCCGTTTCCTACACCTCCTCTGAGCATCAACAGTCCGAACCGACCGTAGTCGCGCAAAGTTGCATTGAAGCCGGCACCGAAAAACTCACGCCCAACCGAGTCGGGGCCGTCCATTATCCAGTACCCGTCATTTTCCATTCCCGCAGGTTTCCAGATCTTTTCGGTCATGTACTGACTGCCGGTCATGCCGATGGCGCGTTCCAGAAGGCAGCCCAGAACGCTGGTATCGAGCGTGGAATAATTAAATTTTTCACCGGGTTTCCGATCACGTTTGGTTTCCTTTGCTGCATAATCACACCACCGATATCTATATGCCACCAGAATGTCATCGTGTGCCCGGGTGAGTTGTGTGTCACTTCCGAACCTATAGATTTCCTCCCAGGCCACGCCTGAGCGCATTCGAAGCAAGTCCCTGATTGTCGCATCCTCGTAGCCGGAATTTTTCATTTCGGGAAGATACTCACTCACCTTATCATCGAGACTTTTTAACTTTCCCTCATGCAGAGCGATACCGATTAATGTCGCCACAAAGGATTTTGCCATTGAAAAAGAGATGAAGGTCGTCTCCTCATCGCTTCCATTTCTGTAAATTTCCTGAATTATCCGGCCGTCCTTAATAACGAGAAGTGCATTGCAGGCTGTTTTTTCAAGGAACGCTTTCAGGTTATAGGCGTTTCCCTTGAATTCAAACTTACCCTTGATCGATACGGGTGAGGAAGGGATTTGCCAGATGTCTTCCCCTGCCTGGACACTTCTTGTTGCGAACATTTTGTCCATGTGTTGAAAGAGGAGGCAGTTCAGTTCAGGATGAAACATGTTTGCCCTGGCATTGACCATTGTGGGCGTAAACCAACGCGAATCGTTGTCTGCAGGAGCTGATTCTGCCTGTACAATAAGGGCAAAGGCTGCTCCGAAACAGATTGAAAAAATGGCATATCTCATAATCTTTTTGATGAGAAACGATCCCGGTTTCTCTACCGGATATCTTATAGTCAACTGTTTTTTCATCAAATCCTCCTAATTACCGTTTGAAATTATTGCCTTATTATATTTACAGAATGAAAGATATGAAAAGTTAGAATAACTTATCGTATCTAACACTTTTGAATCAAAATTATGGGTTACAAATACTCCATGTTATTAACACCATACGG